>JAYVBW010000255.1:0-2302 GCA_043750255.1 Pirellula sp. | reverse complement strand
TGCCAATAGGATCCGAATCTTAGGCCAATTTCCTTTTTAATTTGCAATGCATTTGCCAACTGGGTCTCTGATATTGGCTGGCCCACGGCTATCGCCTTCGGCTCATTATTTTGGGGGCCCACAGGCGCCGAGACCAGATTTGCAAAGTGCTCAATCGCAATTTCAGGAGCAACAGTCCATCCGCCGACGCTCTCTAGCCATTGGTTCGATTCCATGGTATTGCCAAGATTGCGGCACGCTTCCGCCGCCAAACTTGCAATGCGCAGTCTCCATCGATTGACTTGTTTCGGCTTGCCCTCAACCTGGGCCGTCAATCGTTGGACCAGTGACTTGATTTTGGACAACGCTTCCGCTGGTCGATCCAGGTGGACAAGTGCAGCACAACGCGCTAAATCTATGTTTGGACGACCCGGCCAGTCGGCGCTGATGCGAAGCTCCGCATTGTCGAGCGCGGATAACATTTCCGCAGCTGCCGCAATGCGTTCTGTACTCTTGGCTGGATAATAGAGCGCTCGCAAGAGCAAGAAATCGGTTTGGAGTAAAAAATTATCATTGATCAGGCTGGACCATTGGTCTGGCGTTGGGTCGGATTTATTGTTTGATTTACCATTTCGGGCTGGGGCTTTCTGGATTTGCAACTGAAGAGTTTCCAGTTCCGCGAGGCAATCCCGAATGGTTGCTAACGACCATTCGCGAATCGGCTTTCGTGCAGGAACCGCGATGTACGCGGCCTGCATTCGGCGGAGGACTAACCAACGACACCATTGCTGTTGCTGTTTCAACCAAAATAAGCGTGGAGAATCTGGATTCCGTTCCAGGACGATTTGATTTGGGGCAAGCAGCTTTGGCAAAGATGCCGGATCATCGATGATGGCTGGACCTGCTGCCACTTTAGCCGCGACGGAGTGCATTTCAAGCATCGACCACTGCGCTGCCGCATCCCCCTGGCTAGCCTCAACCATGCGATACCGGTCGCGACAAGTCTCGATTGCGATATCAAAAAACCCGGAATTCAGAAGTGATTCGACAAAACTCACGTCTGGATGATCGAAGATTAGAGCAGGCCCTATCGCAAAACGTTCAGATTGTTTGGATTGGTCCATTTCTCGGCCGATTGAAATCGTCCCGAGGATTTGCAACAAACAAATAGAAAGCGAAATCGAGATTTGTTTTGGCCTATACTTGTGCAATAACGCTAATTTCATCAGGATAGAGATGTCCATTTTCCTCTCACGGATGAATTCATGCAATCGACTACTTTCGCTGGCGACTTTCGAACGCGTACACTGGGAGGTGATGCCGGTAAGGTTTGCGACGCTAAATTGATGTCTCGCTACCATTTGCTGCTCGACGACCGGAAACTCCAGTGGATGACATATCATAATCTGGATCGGGTCCTCGGAAGTGGCGGACAAGGGATTGTATTTCTTTCGTCAAGGCAAGGTGCGGATGGTTTTACATTGCCGGTTGCCATGAAGGTATTTTCACCGGAACGCTTTGGAAGCCAAGCGGGCTATGACGATGCGATGGCAAGAATTGGCCAAGTTGCGTCGTCGGTGGCTCGCATTCAACACGAAGGGGTACTCAGTGTTCACGACTTCATTGACCGTAATCGTATCCGCATTTTGATTATGGAATGGATTGACGGATATGATTTAAAGGATTTGCTACGTCTAGACCGGATGTCGAAAATTCGAGGGCGACTCACACAACGTCGGTGGGACTACATCAATAATGTCATCGTGACAGCTGGGCCGGCTCATGCTCGATTCAAGGCTGGGGTAGCGGTCGCAATCGTTCGAGATTGTTTGGCTGGTTTGGCTGCGATGCACCGCGAGAATATTGTTCACGGCGACATCAAGACTTCCAACATCATGATCAAACGAACTGGACATGCCAAATTGATCGATATTGGATCGGCATTTGAAATGGGAAAGCAACCGCAGGTCTTTACTTGCACGCCAGCATATGCCGCACCGGAGGTTCTTGAGAACGCACCGGTATCTCCCCGAAGCGACTTGGCCTCCCTGGGTTATGTCCTTGTTGAACTTTTGTCCGGCCAACCTTGTTTCGAGGACACGGATTCCTTAAGAATTTTATTGGAGCAAAAGCGATCGCTTCCGAATCGTCTTCACGAAATCTTTCCTCAGGAGGTTTCCTGCAACGGACTTCTTATGAATTTTTGCCGAGGGCTCATTTCACCTGATCCATCGAGGCGTTTCCCAAGTGCCGAAGCCGCAGAACTACTTCAAGAAGGAGCGGCATCCTTCCATCGTCAGCTTGTACTGAGCGACTTGGCAAG
>JAYVBW010000254.1:0-1584 GCA_043750255.1 Pirellula sp. | reverse complement strand
GCAGCCTTCCAGCGTCCCTCATCCACAACGCTCATCACACGTCCCATTGTGGCATGGTTCGTAACCAATCCGACCAGCAACAACGACAGGGCACCAACCACCCAGGGTTTTTTCATTCTGATGATACGATCGATTACGATCTCACGTGGCAATAAGCTAGTTCGCATCGGCCCACGCTTGAGCAACTGCAAGCAGATACCATAGACAACACCGAATGCAGCCGCATTTTCCTTGAACGCTTGCGCCCCAGTAACTTCCGATCCCTCAAGCTTTGGATACTTGTCGAGGATTTCAACCTCCATGCCCAGGTTTTTGTTCAAGAACTGCTGAAGGCCTGGCAGTTTTGCCGTGTTGCCTAAAAGCAACATCGATTCCAAATCACTTTTCTTGTTCAGTGTTTTAAAAAAATTGAGCGACCGTTGGATTTCCGTGACCATATCGTTGAACACAGGTCGCATTGCTTGGAAAACCAACTTGGGGTCGTCCGCTTGCATCGCATTCCTTTTGAGATGCTCTGCTTTGGCAAAAGTTAATTTTAGGTCTTTCGTCAATTGACGGGTGAAGTGATTACCGCCGATCGGTATGCTTCGCTGCCAAACGCGAAACCCATTCGTTACGATCAAATCGCTTGCATCGGTACCTATCGAAAGAACAACAATCGATTTTTGAGGGCTATCGGGGTCATAAGCTTCGGTAGACATCCGTTCGGAATATCTATCATGAGCGATCATGTTGTAGATGCTCATCGGTGCCAATTGCACCAAATCGACGTCCATCGAATTCTCTTTGTACGGCTTCATCGATCGGAAAACAGCATCGCGTTTCATCGCAAATAATCCGACTTCGCAATCCAGCGCATACCCGTCTTCGATTTGAGCTCCCTCCATTTGCTGGAAGTCCCAAATCACATCATTAAGGTCAAACGGGATCTGCTGTTTGGCTTCGTACGCGACGATGTCGCCAATCTTTTTGACTTCAACTGGCGGTGGCTTAAAGAATTTTGCCAAGCCACTCTGTCCTGGAACACTCACGCCGATCCGCGATCCACGCAAATCATTTCGTGATAAAAATTGCTGCAACGCGTCCGCTATCAACAGATCCGGCTCAGCCTCGGGTTGGCTCAGAATTTTCGGATATTCGACGAAGTCGAACACGTCCGTAACGATCTGTTCACCCTCCAAATGACATCGCATACCCTTAAGGGCGCTTTGACCAATTTCCACGCCCCAAACATGCTGAATCTTCTTCGCCATCGTGCGAACCTCTCCCCGTCCCAAGTTTCCTCGAACCAACGCATCGAGCTAAAACCGACAAGCAGTAAGCAGTAGTGTAATTGTGATGAGTTTGGCAAACTCCCACCACGGACATCATTCGTCGCGGGAATTCACTCAGAGGATATCGTATCGCCTACTACTACCCTCTGTCAAATTTTCATTGCAAACCGGACAAAAAAAATAGAAATTGGTCTCGGTTGCCTCCCTAAAATTGGTTTCTAATCGGCACAATCCATTTTGCACTGCTTTTTTAGGGTTAAGATGGCTTTCTCCACTTGGCATGGATGGCCGAATAACGCCAAGATAGACA
>JAYVBW010000253.1:0-5490 GCA_043750255.1 Pirellula sp. | reverse complement strand
TTGCTGCTGCGTAAATGTTCGAGCACGAGTAAGCCGCTTCTGCCAGGCATCATCATATCGAGAACCATCAGGTCGGGATTCACTGTTGAAATTGCAGCGACACCCTGGTTTCCGTCAGGCACGTGCGTGACTTCGTACCCGAGTTTTTGAAGGGCGAACTTAACGGGGTCGGCAATCTCAAAGTCATCGTCAACAATTAAAATACGTGGTGGACGGTTTTCCGTTTGCCAACCAGGAGCAATAGGCATGGTTCTTCAATCAAGGTGGGTTGATGGCTGTCGCATCGGGTTTCGTTTTGTCAGCCTGAGGACAGGCTGACCTACATGTTACCCATACGCAGTATAGCAGTCTTTTAGATCATAGCACTAATGGCTGCATCCACCATTGTTTCCAAGTCCAACCGGGTGGCGGAATGAACGGGATTGCCGTCCACCAAGGCATTGTATTGAGGTCGCGAGGAGGAGAGGCCGGAACCTCCTCGGGAAGCTTGGGTTTTGGTATATCGGCAAGCGTCCAACCCGTCTCAGGCGGTGCCAGATTCAGAGCTTGGTGATGGTCTCGCTGACGCTTTTCAATCCAGCTCAACGTTGGAAAGGTCGAATCGCCAGGCAAAAATGTATTCGCATGCTTCAGTCGATCACGAGCTAGTGAAAAGTCCTCTTTGGCGACTGCTGCCAAGCTCAAGTTTGTCCAACCTGAGGTATTCCACGGATGCAACGAAGCGGCTTCTTGCCACTCCATCTCAGCAAGATCCCAACGTCCTTGGCGAGCATAACCGTTCCCTTTGCGGATTTGGGTCGAGCCTCGCATAAACCAGGGCAAGTCCAGGACAGCATTGACAGGTTCATTTGTTGGTGCGACTAGCGTCCAAGATTGCCTGGCGGATGCCATCAGAACACGGCCGTCGCCTCCGGGAGTGTGCATCGTCAGGTCTGGGAATTGCTTTTCTGCTTGCAATCGATCCATAGACAGCGTTTGTTCTTTTACTTTCAGTCCGCTATTCACATCGGTAACAACCCAGTGGACAGAAAGACTCTCGAATTTTTCTGTCGGTTTGAAGACTCGGAATTTCGATTTCCTTTTGGGATCCGGAGGCGGAACATCGAGATCGTCGCTGAGAACGTAACCTTGAAGAATGTAGTCCATTCCGGCTCGTCGCGCGGCACTCAAGGTTGCCATATCATTCGGCTGGTTGTCGTAGGAGACCAATTGGATACCGCCAACCTGTTCCAACTCGTGGGGATGCAACGCAGCAACCAACGGATTCGGCTGGGGTTGTGCAAGTTTCATAGCGTTTTGCAATCGCTGGGCAGCGTCCGGATTGCCGCCAATCGGTGCGACCGCGATCCGCACCAGTCCGGCTTTTGAAACTTGTGATGGTTTCCAAGTGTGCATGGCTGCTGTCATGTGACAGCCAGCAAAATTGGCAAGCGAGATCGCAAGCACATTGAGAAAGCCGATAAAACTTTTTTTTCTTACGCTGCTGTTTTGCATGTTTCCAATCCTCAGACCGGACACTAGCGTAAGTTCAACGGGTTGAGCAATACATCTTGAAACCGCAAACATCAAAATCGGTCAGGTTCTGGGCTATTTTCGAATGAACCAGTACAATTTCGTGCCCATAAGAAACGCCAGCAATCACCGCCTAATCCGCCAATTCTAGATAATACCGCCTAGGTTTCCTCCAAAAACGGCTCACACAGATGAATTTGAACTACGACCGAAACAGCCTCATTTCGATCATTCGGGAGCATGCACTTCAATTTGGGCAGTTTACGCTGGCGAGTGGCAAGCAAGCGTCCTACTACCTTGACTGTCGCATGGTTACGCTACACCCCAAGGGATCGAATCAAATCGCGGCGGGAATGCTCGAATTGATCCTGAATAATCACTTTAACGCCATCCCAGATGCTGTTGGCGGGTTAGCAATCGGTGCGGATCCGATCACCGCAGCAGTTGTGGTACATGCAGGCTTACGAGATCACCATTTGCTCGGATTTATGGTTCGCAAGGAGGCCAAACAGCACGGAACCGGAAAACTGGTTGAAGGCCCCGTTCTGCCTGGGATGAAGTGCGTGATTGTAGAGGATGTGGTCACCAGCGGTGGTAGTGCACTGAAGGCAGCATCGGCAGCTCGCGACTTCGGGCTGGAGGTTATTGGCGCGATAGGAGTTATTGATCGCCTCGAAGGTGGGGAAGAAGCCTTTAAAGCGGCTGGAATCCCACTCGCGACTTTGTTGACAATTAATGATTTTCAAAAGTAAATACTTCCGGCATATTCCCCACAGACCCCGACATCTACTTTGCAAAACAAGCATAAATGGTAGTTGACAGCCTGGATGGATCGAGAGACGCTAAGCTTTCCAAAACCAGTGCAAGAAAACATTTCGATTCCTGATTTTCGGAAAGAAGTGAATCGCATCATTTGCACATACAAACTTCGATACGCCAATTGAGTGGAGCTAGTCGGTGAACCTAGTTATTAATTCTCAAATAGAAAACATGCTCGACGGCGCTTGCGCGGTTGAGGACCATCCCTTTCTACCAGAACCAACCTACGGAATCGAATCGAACTCAGTGCTGAATACATATCCATCCGCTGCCGTCAACGGCGACATCGGGACCATAGAACCATCGGTGGATTTTGGAAGGCCGCTGCAGGATTGGTTTGAGATGGCTCTTAAAGTCGAAACCCCTGTCAAAGGACCTGTTCGCGCCTCATGGGGTGAAGACGAAGACGAAACAGAGGAAGAGCCCGTCAAGGAAGATGCAGAGGACGAAGAGACCGATCCTTTTGAGGATTTTGACGAAGACGATTTCGATGATGATTTTGATGACGATTTCGAAGAAGAACTCGACGATGAATACGAAATCGAGCCAGCCGACGACGGATTGGTAACGGATCCTGACGCAGATTTGGGTAACGCTGAAATTCTCGATGAAGAAGAAGAAGTCGGCCCCGATGCTGACGAAATCGATTGAGCCAGTGTGGCACGGCGGTATCCGCAGTGATTTCCGTAATGATTTCCAGCTCGGGAACACCGAGCCACATTAAGCGATACCCGAAACGGGATGAGAAGTCTATGATTTGCGTCCATTGAGCGATGCCATTTCGCTCGACGTGGATTTTGAATCTACGGTTTGCAGACCCTTTTCATCTGACCCCGATTTCAGGTCATGTTTCAAGCTGTAAAGACAGACATCAAATTCCCTAAACTTGAGGAGGACATTCTCTCGTTTTGGAAGCGGAATCGCATCTACGAAAAGTCGCTGGAGCTTAGAAAAGATGCTCCATCCTTTGTATTCTTCGAAGGTCCACCCACGGCAAACGGAATGCCGCACCCAGGCCACTGCCTGACGCGAGCCATCAAGGATCTCTTTCCTCGCTATCGGACCATGCGTGGTTTCCTCTGCGATCGCAAGGCGGGTTGGGACACGCACGGATTACCCGTCGAAGTCGAGGTCTGCAAAGAGCTCGGCATCCATAGCAAAGATGAAATCGAAGCGTATGGAATCGAAGCCTTCATTCAACGTTGCCAACAAAGCGTTTGGCGATACATGCAAGAATGGGAACGATTGACCGAACGCCTAGGTTTCTGGATCGATTTGTCGCAAGCCTATGTGACCTATCACCAGAGCTATATCGAAAGCGTTTGGTGGTCCCTCAAAACTTTCTTCGATCGCGGACTGCTTTATCGCGGACACAAGATCGTATGGTGGTGGGCGCAAGGTGGTACCGCTCTCAGCGCGGGCGAAGTGGGCCAGGGATACCGCGAAGTTGCTGACCCGAGTGTCTATGTCCGCTTTCCTCTGGAAGGAGTCGAAAACACCTGTCTCGTCGTCTGGACCACAACGCCGTGGACACTTCCCAACAATCAGTTTGTCGCCGTCAATTCGAATCTAGATTATGCTTACTGCACAGACGACGAGACCAACGAGACCATTATCGTCGCAAGTGCCCTTGTTCAATCACTTGCAGGCAAAACCAAGCGGACGCTGACGGTTCAGAAAACGATAAAGGGGTCAGGTCTCATTAATTTGAAATACACCCCCCCTTTTCCGTTTTATTACGATCAACAATCGAGCGAAGAAGCCGAACTCAAAAGCGGTGGGCGGCAACGACCTTCATGGCGTGTTGTCGAGGCAAACTTTGTTACGATCGATTCCGGTACAGGTTTGGTGCACATGGCACCGCCGTTCGGAGAAGCGGACTACGAAGTTCTTGTTGTAGAGAAAGATCGTTTCGTCGCTAAAGGCCAACCACCGTTGCTCTGCGCCGTCGCACCCAATGGTCGCTTCACCGCTGAAGCTCCCGACTACGAAGGGATTTGGGTCAAAGATGCGGACAAGCCAATCACGCGACGACTTCGCAACGAAGGAAAGCTTTGGCATCAAGAACAATACTTGCACGACTATCCATTCTGCTGGCGAGCCAGCGAGGATCCACTCATACAATATCCTCGCGAGAGCTGGTTTATCCGGACCACTTCTTTCCGCGACGCGATGATTGAGAATAACAAGAAGATTGGCTGGCTGCCAGAACACATCGGCACTGGCCGATTCGGCAATTTTCTTGAGTCCAATGTCGATTGGGCTTTGTCGCGAGAGCGATACTGGGGTACGCCACTTCCTATTTGGGTCTGCGAAGAAACGGGGCAAATGGAAGCGATCGGTTGTTACGACGAGGTGCTTGCCAAGCCCGGCGTTTCGGGCATGGAAGTTTGGGAACAAGCCAAGGCCAAGAATCCAGAACTGGTCGATGATCTACGGGTCCACAAACCTTATATCGACGCAGTCCACTACGATTCGCCCTTTGCAAAGGGGGCTCGTATGCGCCGAGTCACCGAAGTCATCGATTGTTGGTACGACAGTGGCGCTATGCCCTTTGCTCAATGGGGTTACCCGCATCAAAACGCTGATTCGTTTAAGAGCCAGTTTCCTGCCGACTTTATTAGCGAAGCGTTGGACCAAACTCGCGGTTGGTTCTACAGCCAGCTTGCTATCAGCACGATGCTTTTTGACAAGGAGGAAGTCGCTTTTCCGCATCCTTTTAAGAACTGCATTGTGCTCGGGCTGATGCTGGCAGAATGGTACGAAAGCAAAGACGGCAAGCAACGCTTCCTCACCGAAGAAGAAGCTCGAGATGCATTAGGAAACGATTTTGTAGTTAAGACAGGTAAGATGTCGAAACAGCTTCGCAATTACCGCAGTCCGCAGGAAATATTCGACCGTTATGGTGCGGATGCTTTGCGATGGTATTTGTTCGCCAACCAGCCACCGTGGAATTCGATTCTTTATAGCGAACGCGCGATCAAGGACAGTATCCCCGAATTCATCTTGCGACTTTGGAACGTATTCGGCTTCTTCACGATTTACGCTGAAATCGATGGCTTTAAGGGTCCGTCCGAGATCGTTGGTCCATTGGATCAATTAAATTCGGCGGAGTTTGCGCAGTCGCCGACTTATCGACCGATCGAACAACGCAGCGAA
>JAYVBW010000252.1:0-1893 GCA_043750255.1 Pirellula sp. | reverse complement strand
AGAATGAAAGTCAGTGGCATTGGGCTAACGCCCTGCGGCTAATGAATAATGCCAAGCTAGAGTTTGGGGACGAGGGTCTAAAACGCGTAGTGTTTACCGAGTAGTGTGAAGTTTTCAAGTCGCCGCTTGCCCAAGCAAATGATTTTTTAGCCAGACGATTTCTTTTGCGATTCCTTCGTTCAAGCTTTCCAATCGCATCGCTTCTGGCAACACACCCCACGCGTACGTTTCCACCTCAAAGTGTCCCGTAAACTCAGGCCGTTGAGATGCAGGGCCAGAGAGAATTTCAAGCAGAATGCTAATCTCGTTCTGGGTCGAACGAATCAAACCGAGTTTCTGCAAGTAGATTGGGACGTGAAAATGAATTCGCCATTGCCCCGAAAGTTTTGCGGGAGAAGATACTGAGGACAATGCAATCGGAAGGTCCTCAACCAATTCGCTTTTTGTTTTTGTCTCATCGTAGCAGTTGGTTTGGTGCAAGTAGCGATCCTCAGCAAAGCCTCGTAATTGTTCGTACGCTTCCATTCGCTCCAGCATTGACAATGTGTCCCATTCGACTTGGATGGCTGAGGATACTTGAACTTTGCCAATTGCAATTTCGTCATTCTTTAGTTGTTGCAGTTCTAGCTTTTGGTCTTCGTACATCACTGCTGCATGACATACATCATGGCAAAGAGTCAGGTATTCTCCGACGATTTTCGATGTTCCGTCGGGCAAGTCAGGCGACCGTAGATATTGATTGTAGAACATACGGAATGATGAGCTATCGGTCAGATAGCACCCCGGTTCCGGCTCGATAGCCAGAACGATTTTTCGTCCTGTTTGTTCGAAGAGCCGATGCAGCACCCTTGCAACTTGTACAAGCTGTGATGCTGCACGCTTGAGCTGCTCGCGGCTCGGTTCGGGGATACCCCAAGCAATTGGCAGTGTTGAAATGGAGCCGATTTGACCAGGAGGAAGAATCTGGTCCAGCAATTGAACCAAGTTGAGCGTGTATTCGAGTCGTTCCTGCTGCCACCAAGTGGGCTGATAGACTCTGTGCTTGACGATTTGACTGTGGAAATCACCTTGCGGAAAGCCATTCAGCGTGAATGGAACCAACTGAAACTCTGCCAGTTTGTCTTTTAGCCGAGCTGATTGCTCCATCTGGTTTGCTTGAGCGGCCGAAACTTCTGAAAACCAGAGTCCAACACACAAAGGTTGATCAAAAGCCACCAGCTTTCGAATTGGGAAACAGTGATTTGCTAAATTATCGAGTACGCTCGGCAGATCTTTCCCGGCGTGGACATTGGTGCAGTAGCCGACTTGATTTTGCTTTTTGATTTCAGGATTGGCTGAGTTTTTCATTCGTTTAGGCTTTACTGTGGGCTAGAAAACAAGAGATCGTGTCTGCCAATTGCGGCTTGGCTAGGTGCTGACGACAACTAGAATGGTTTTTTTGCTAGTTTACCTCTGAACGAATTTCGAAACTCTTATGCTTCGCTATTGGACCGCTGGAGAATCGCACGGGAAAGCCCTGCTAGCTCTCATTGATGGGTTTCCTGCCGGATTAACGATCGATCAAGATATGATCAATCACGAATTGCGGCTTAGACAGGGCGGTTACGGCCGTGGCGGTCGACAGAAACTGGAACAGGACACGGTCGATATCCTGACTGGAGTTTGGCAATCGACCAGCTTGGGTTCCCCGATTGCACTTCAAGTTGTCAACAACGACTACAAATTGGAGCGGCTAAAGGAATTGGAACGTCCACGGCCTGGACATGCCGATTTGACCGGGTCGATCAAATACCTTGGTTCGATTCGCGGAGTGTTAGAGCGTTCTAGCGCCCGAGAAACAGCGGTTCGCGTGGCAGCGGGAGCACTAGCTAGGCAATTGCTTTCACAGTTTGG
>JAYVBW010000251.1:0-4575 GCA_043750255.1 Pirellula sp. | reverse complement strand
TTTTGATGCGGCCAGGATGGACAAACAAAGTGAACCGCTTTTGGTCGGAGTCCCAAAGCTCTTCGCCTAACTCTAAGAATGGTGATTCCACTTCTGCGCAGTCGTGCATCAAGTGAATGCGCTCGTATGCCTCACCCCGACTCATGGGTGCTGAAAAGTGAATATAAAACTTGAGCAAATTCTCAGGGAGAACGTCTGCCGATGGATAGACCGCAAATACAGTCGCAGCCTGCATGCGTTTTTTTGGTCGTGAAAAAAACACGACGACGGATTCATTTGGAGAGCCCTCGAGGAGATTCGGGGCCAATTCGACTCGATACTGAACCGATGGACTCAATGGAAATCGGCTTGAAAAACGAAGCTCAGTTTCGGTAACCGAATTTGTACCGAGCAACGGCGGCAGTTTGTTTGCACTACCCGGTTGATGAACTCGAATCATCATCGCTTTTTGCAAATCGTCGGGTGACAATTTTTGTAGCAGATCGAGCTTCGAGAGTCCCGTTATAATAAAAGTTGCTGAATCGGATGCTTCACGCAGCTCGACCTGAACCGACGAAATACCCAATCGCAGTTTTTGAGATTGCGTTTCTGATACGTTGGCGGAGTCGTCTGCCATTAGCGAATGCCACAGCATAACATGTAGAACGCAAGTCAGAGTTGTTACCAAAGATTTGGACAAGTGAATTTCCTCTGGCAAGTACGTCCCGCCAGCCAGGCGGGACTTTAAAAATTGGTGGGGCAGCGGCTCTGTCCGCTGACGGAATGTGGGATAGGCTTCCAGCCTGTCAGAGTACTGAAATGACAGGCTGCAAGCCTATCCCACCAATCCCGCCCGGCGGGCAGGCTCTACTGCACATTCATTACGGCAGTTCGATGGTGCGAATATCTTGGCGACCAGCGTTGTTAACGAGCAATACTGCATGATTTTCGTTTAGCTTATCGAGCTGCAATACATCCTTAAGATCCTTAAGGGTCTCGAAAGGCAAACCGGCAGTTCCATTGATTCTCGAATCGATTGCTTTCGTCGAATCGATATCTCCTTTGCTCAGTTTTAGCTTCATGACACCGCGAGCCGAATTGGACATGAGCAAGAAGTCTTGATTGCCCTTCTTATACACGATCATATCGAGCGGCTGATTCATGTTGCCGAGTTCCGCGATCGTCTTGCCCTTTGTTTTGGTTCCGTCTTTGAGATCGCCGACCGGAATCGAAACAAGTGGCGTGCAAGTGTATGCGGCCAGGACAGTATCTTCGTAGGTCGTAAAGGTACGTACTGGCGAAGCGGTTTCAAGCTTGCCGTGGGCACCGTGATAGATTTCGACACTTGTCGATTGACTGCTTGCGTCAAATGGATATTTCAGAACGCGCAACTTGGAAGCGAATTCTTCGTTGGAAAGTCCTGCGACAATAACTTTTCCATCTTTGAATTGCATATCGGTGATCGCGCTCATGCGAGGATTGCGTTGTCCTTCCTTGGATTCAGGAGCATTCGCAAGGGCGGCTTTACTAAACTTAACCTTTTTCAGGCTAACCTCGGACAGAGTCCCTTTGGAATCCGCTTTGAAGATCACCGGGGCAGCATCTGGTCCGCGGCCACGGGCCACTGACAAGTATACGTTCCCGCTGAGCGGATTCACGGCGATATCGTTGATGACTGTCTCGGTGGCATCGGAACCCATCATTGCCGCGATCTTTTGATTTACCCCTTCGATGTTGACGGACTTTTCGCCTGATGCGGCTTGATCGTCACCGGTGTCGATTGCATAGATTGCAGCATTGAGAGTGTCGCCAACGAGGAGTATCCCATGTGGAGCAAATGCCAAAGGGCCCGCGTGCTTGATATCCGGGGTACCCTCTTTCAATCCGCTATCCGCTTGAAGCAGCGCGCAGGGAACCGCAGCTGCACAAAGTGTCAAAGTTAAAGCCAGTTTGCGTCGCATCATCCTTCTACTCCTAAATAATGTTGAGAGCAATCGAAGTACCCAACTTAGACAACAGTCCAGTTAGGCTTCACCAAGTGTCCGAACCATTCCGGGAGCTTGGCAAACAACCGCGCATTATCCCAACCCTGGTCCGCAAATCAACATAATAAACGACACATCTTTGTGAATACCACCACAAAATGCCTAAAGCAAGTAGAGCGAGTCCGAAGGGCTCTGCACCTCACTAATACCTAGCTTGCTGACGTGAGGGTAAATCAAGGTTGTCTCAGACGGAAGCCGCACAACAAGCCCGCAATGAACCGGTAAGACCCCTCTGGATTCTGGTTCAGTAGCATCTTGACTCTTCTGACGTAAGCTTCCTAGGTTCGTTTCGAATTGTGAAGCATTGGAGAGGTGTTGCGAACTTGATTGAGTAGCTTCGGTTGTCCGTTGTTTCGAGCGGCGAGGGAGCTAGCCAGAGTGAGCTTGGCAGGTTCGTCATTCGGCATATTTCCGACCTCCATTCGGCATATTTCTTGAACCTGCTCGTGGAAACGTTGAAAAAACCAGTCGGCCACAGGAGTAGCAAGGAAATATGCGGAAGGATTTTAGAAAATATGCCGCATTCGGCAATTTTCGGAATCGCATTCGGCATATTTCCGGCCGGAATCGAAGCGTGCTTAGAAAATGATTGACTTTTCAGCTATCAAGGGCCACGATATGCCGAACGTTTCAAAAAAGTATGCCGACGTCGGCTTACTATATGTTCGTACAAGCGAAGGAATGCGATTATGAAGTCGATGAAAAATGCATTCGTGTCCGTGGTCGGAGTCCTTGCGGTCGCGATGATTGCTCAGCGAATTTCTTTTGGCGATGAGCTACAAGAATTGAAAGGCAAATGGGAAACCCGCTTTCAAGAGAATGGAAGAAACTTGAGGGCAATCAAAATTATTGACGGCGAAACTGAGACCGTCGAAACGTACGACGGCAACCAACTTGTCCACCGTCATGTGGTAAAGATAGAGGCGATCGAAACTGAAGATGTCTGCGTGATAAAATACGGCGAATCCACTGTCACTGATGGTCCCAGAAAGGGACAGCGAGGAAAACCCGGTTCATTCGTTTCGAAACGTCTCAAGAACAAATGGTACAATATTGGCGGTTTGAGGGCCAACGAGGAATCGTCGCCGACTCTCACTGAATTCACACGGATTCCTGATGATAAACAGTAGACAATAAGTACGAACAATGTGGTGCACCCAAGTCGCCGGTCGGCCGCGAATTTGAATCATAGTTTTTTTGGCGGCGACATGGGTGATCGCAACCGTTCGTCCTTCGAAGCTCAAGGCGTTCGAACAACTGACGCCGATGAAGCGTCGACATGTGGACCTTCACTGGCTATAATTGACGGCAGGAGCTAAGCAATGACAATCGAATCATTTATTGACACTTTGAACACTGAGCAGCAGCAGGCTGCCTTCGACCTACTTTGGCAACGTCTTGCCGCCGACCCGCGTACGCTGCCTTCGCCCACTTGGCACGGCGAGGTGCTTGCATACCGGTCAGAGAATCCTAGTAGTAATTCAAAGCTGACGGTGTCCGAGGCCAAGATTGAAGTAAAGCGAATGGTTGATGAACGTCGAAGTTCTCGATGAGGCACGCCTAGATATTGTTGATGGGGTGGCGTTCTATGACCGCCTAAGCGATGGTGCTGGGGACTACTTTTATCAACGAATCTTCGACGATATTGAGTCATTAAGTGAAACGGCGGGCATTCATGAAACCCATTTCGGATATTACCGCAAGATTGCAACTCGTCATCCATTTCTGATTTACTACAGCATTACAGAGAACGGCGTTGAGGTTCTGGCAGTCCTTGATGGTCGATCACGGCCATCAGATATTGATGCTATATTGCGACGTCGGTAAAGCGGACGTCATTCGTTGCGTCATTCGTTGGGTCAAACCCTGTTTACGGTTTTTTCACGCATCAAGCTACAATAGAGTTCTGGCAAACGAAGCGAGATGGTGGACTCCGTGGAATCGTAGAGATTTGAGATTGAAAACATGATCAAAAATGACAAAGAGCTGGCAACGACTCTAGAACGTGTCCAATGGATTCAAAATCAACTTGCAACGTTACGTAAGGTCGAGACCAACTTGGTAAACTACCGGCTGTCGGCCAGTGGCTTCCTTGCGGAATTGGATCGAATGCAACTACAAGTTCGCGAGTACCTAAGCATGCCGGAGCAATCGGTACTAGTAGGCTAGACGAAGACGAGCAACGAAATCGGGCAAGGATGCCCGTTGCCGGGCACCCTCCCCACACCACCGTACATGCGGCTCCGCGTACGGCGGTTCAACGAAGCTGAGCAAGTTCGGCCCAGAGTGTCTTTAAACTCAATACCCCTTGGGCTTGCAACCACGCATTCGTCGTGCCAATCCGAAGTAACGCATCCAGCCGCGTACGAAACGCTGCAGTTCGCCAAGCCTGCGATCCATGATGTTGGCCAAGAGTGGTGATGCTGGCCCGTCTTGCGGTGTCCCTTCGGTTTAGGATGATTTTTCTGAAGCAAGAGCGGGGAACCGGATACTGAAGGCGGTGCCCTTGCCAACGGTGCTTTCAACTCGCACGCGAGCTTGATGTTGATCG
>JAYVBW010000250.1:0-1915 GCA_043750255.1 Pirellula sp. | reverse complement strand
CACACGCTGCATTGGGACCCAAAGAATGAGGTTTTTCTTTCAGACGATCCGGCAAATCGATTGCTAACCCGAAAGCGTCGCCCCGGATTCGAATTACCCAATATTGGCTAGAGCTCGCTTCCTTCGGAGGCGAGCACTACTAAAATTGGAAGCGTGCGCGGGGCGGGCGTTGTGTCTAGCTTGCGAATCTTAGCTTCTTGCCAGCCGAGCTTGCAGGGGAGCGAAATGGCTCATCATCAGGAAAATTGTCGCATGCGAGATTTGAGTTGGTGGACCTTATGCTCAGCAATCGTTTACGCCATTTTGGGTTTTTCAGCTTGGGCGGGCGAAACCGAACCGTTTGTAGCTGGATATGATCGATTCTATTCCAAGAGCAACGAGCCCGATGAGTTTGGTGGCCAGCTATTGTTGACCGAACTAAATTGCACCGCTTGCCATCAAGCGGACAAAAGGTTGTTACCCACGGGTGGGCCAGAACTAAAAGGTGCTGGCTCGCGATTGCAACCGAACTGGATTCGAGACTACTTGACTTCTCCCAGCGATGTAAAGCCCAACGGCGCAATGCCTCATTTGTTGCATCAGATACCAGAAAAGGAGAGATCGGATGCTACCGACGCAATAGTTGCCTACCTCTCTTCGACAGAAACAATTGAGCCAACGATCGTCGCATCAGGTGCCAACCCAGTAGCACATGAATTTTGGCTAAAAGGAGATTCTGAACGAGGCCGCAAGCTGTATCATAAGATCGGTTGTGTCGCATGC
Source organism: Pirellula sp. (assembly GCA_043750255.1). Taxonomy (GTDB): domain Bacteria; phylum Planctomycetota; class Planctomycetia; order Pirellulales; family Pirellulaceae; genus JBKCUI01. The sequence continues at coordinate 1,153 of JAYVBW010000250.1, read as the reverse complement.
CACGCCATCGAAAATGAATTTCAGCCGCAAAAGACTATCCAATCGGATCTAGATCGCAAGATCGAGAGTCTTGGTCTAGAGCCAGACGAGCTTAAGGCGATGGGATTAATAGTGAGTAAACCTGTGCAGCCAGTTCCTATGAGTCAGGTTTCGACGAAGTATAGCCTTCGATCTCTTTCGATGTTCTTGATTGCGCCGCACTTGGTTCGTCCGTCCGGTCGAATGCCTAGCTTGAAATTGCAGCCGCATGAGGCAGCCGATATCGCTGCGTATCTTTTTCGACGGACGGATGTATCGATTTCCAAAGTGCAAAGGCGAAGCGCTTTGGAGCCGTCTGCAAATGATTTATCAGGAAATACGGACCTCTTTAGTCGAGGAAAAAAATTCTTTGAACAGCTTGCCTGCGCTAATTGCCACACCGAATCGGGCACCAAGCCGCAATTTGCGAAACCGATGGCAGAACTCGACGTTTCAGGGCCTCATCAGGGTTGTCTTGCAGACTCGCAGCGCAGTCCGCGTTATGGATTGAGCGACGATCAAAAGAATGCATTAAAAGCCAGTATTTCCAGTTGGCAAAAATCAAACACGTTAGACGAAGCAAAAGACCTTTCATTTAAGCTCTTGCAACTCAATTGTTACGCATGTCATGAAAGAGGAGGACGAGGAGGGGTGGGACCTGCACAAGGGCCTTACTTTGAGAATGTTCAACAGATTGATGTCGGCGATGAAGGACGGTTGCCGCCCCCGCTTGATCATCTAGGAATGAAGCTCACCCAAAATTGGATTCAAAAGATTCTTGAAGGCAACGGTGATGTTCGTCCGTACTTCCAAGCGAGGATGCCGGTTTTTTCCGTTCATGCTCAGTCTCTTGCTCTCGCCTTCGTTGCTGCAGACCAAGTCGAGCCGTCGGAACCGAGGGAAGGAACCAATATCGTGAATACATCGAAAGCAGACCTGGAAGCTGGTCGCCAGTTGTTTGACACTGGCTGCGTGCAATGCCATGCAATTCGCGGTGAGTCGCTGCCCGGTTCGATCGGTATCGATCTCGCATATGTCGGTAATCGAGTTCAACCTGAGTGGTTTCACTCATTTCTACGTAACCCCGCGAGCCTTAAGAAGAACACGCGGATGCCTTCTTTTTTTCCCGATGGAA
>JAYVBW010000249.1:0-6440 GCA_043750255.1 Pirellula sp. | reverse complement strand
GCTTTAGAGTACCATCGCAACTACCCGGCGAACAAAGCTAGTCTGGAGGGAAAACAAGCAGATAAACCCTTGTTCGCGTCTCCTGAAAAAATCCCTTCTTTAACGCGTTTCGCGAATAAACTCGACTACGCAGGAGACACCGTCAAGAGTTGCATTCACTGCCATATGATTGGTGAAGGGCTCAAGGAAAATTTTCGGAAGGAGCAGGGCAAGATTCCCGAAACATTGCTCTACTCCTATCCACATCCCAAAACAGTGGGGCTCATTCTAGATCCAACGCAGTGTGCTACGGTCATGGATGTAATTAAGGGGAGCCCAGGAGGCAACTCTGGTTTCCAAATTGGCGATCGAATCATTTCCTTGGCTGGTCAGGCAATACTGTCGATCGCCGACGTGCAATGGGTATTACACCACGTCCCTGCTGAGGGCGGTACCGTCAAAGCCACGATTGAGCGCAGTGGTCAACAAATTGAACTGACACTCAAGCTTTCCGAAAATTGGCGGTCACTGGAAGACATTTCATGGCGAGCTTCATCCTGGCAGTTTCGGCAAATGGGTCTCGGTGGGATGGCACTTAAACCAGCGACTGCGGAAGAACGCAAGGAACGGAACATTGCAGATGGGCAAATGGCTTTAATAGTCCAACACGTTGGAGCCTATGCACCTCATGATCGGGCAAAGAAAGCCGGTATGCTAAAGGGAGATGTCATTATTGAATATGATGGGCGAAAGGATCTGCTTCGAGATAGCGATATATTGGCCTATGCCATAAACAAAGTCGAGGTAGGTCACGCGGTCCAAGTTCGCTTCCGCCGGGGATCAGAGGAGCGAACGGTCGAGATCGCAACCTCAAAATGAAAATGTCGTCCGTGGCGAAAGCCGCGAGACACTCACCCTGCGATTTCGTGAACCGGTGGGCGCTAGCCCCGGGCCTGAATTTGAAATCGGTACGGTGCGAGCCAATCCTATTCCTGGACCTATCCCCTACGACGACGCAGGGATAGCCGCTCTTCTTCGATTTGCGAGTAGGCCGTCAACCATGCAGCGTCGCCCGAGGCTGTTTGGATTGTCGCTGAATGCAAATTCTGACGTTCCTCCTCTCCTTCACCGCTCGGTTTGTTATTGATGAAGTTGATGATGGCGAGAACATCAAGTGGGTTTAAAGTACCGTCGCCATCCACATCGTAGTCCAGCATGCTGAGAGTACTGGCTGGTCTAGGTATTGGTAATCGTGAAACATCACTTCCGTTAAGCGAATTGATAATGGCTAATACATCCAACGGATCGACACCGTCGTCGCGATTTACATCCAGTGGGTTCAGACGATTCTGCCAAGGATTCGTGTTTGGAATTCGGTTCAAGCCAATATTCAAGGCATACGACTTACCGTCAGAACCAATTTCGGTCGCAACGATTGGAACTAGCATTTGTAGTCGATCCGTCTCGTCAACTCCCTTTCCAGGTGCTACGAAAAGGTTTCCGTCGACAATAGCAAATCGATCATCGCTCGAAACGATCGTGTAAAGCTGACCTGAATCCTGGTCCACGATCGAAATCTTGCCAAGAAGTAGTCCAGATACGTTGGATAAGATACCTGGTTTGGCTACGCTTGCCGCAGTGGGTGGGTCATTTGCATCTTGGATCGACAGGGTCAATGTCCGTTGAACACTGCGAGGCGGCGTCCCATTATCCTGAGCAATAACCACAATTGAGTCGGTTGAATTCGTTTCGAAGTCAAAGAGTCCGGAACGATTCAACAACAGTTCGCCAGTGGTGGAATTAACAGAAAAACGAGTTTCGCTGCTTGGTAAGAAGAATCGAACCGATTGGCTCGAGTCACCATCCGTGGCGGTGAGTTTCGCAAACGGAACCTGAGTCACTTGGCGTTCCGAAATCGAAATTACACCATTGGTTATTTCGGGGTCGAACTCGTTAAAATCCGTCACCGTGATGTTGACTGAAGCAATGGTTCCAAGTTCTGGAAGCCCGTCGTCGAACGCTTCCACATAAAACTGATGGGACGCTACGGACTCGTGGTCCAACGTGGCGTTAGGTTTGAGAGCCACCCGTCCAGTCGTGCCGTCAAGTGAAAAAAGACTGGGCGGCGTTCCATTAAATCGGTAACGAACTCTGTTGTTGGTGTCACCATCTGGTGCCGTTAGGAAACCGATTTCAGACAAAGGAAGTGTCGATTCATTCACACTGAACAGTGTGGCTTTTAAGGACGGTGAAAATTCATTTACGTCGAGTACGTCAATGGTCTTTTGCAAAGTAAGCGATAAGGGTCCCGGTTGAGTGCCGTTATCTGTAACTTGGATCATTAGATCTATTTGAGGAGTGACTTCATAATTGAGTCGGATTCCAGGAGCCAAGTAAAGCGTATTACCTTGTATAGCGAATCGTTGATCAGATACTTGCCAGGTAAACTGATCGCTTCTGTCTTTATCGGTACCAAAGAGCGTCCCGATAAATACTCCAAAGTCGTTTTCACGAACAGAGTTGCCAACCAATTCAATGTTGGTTGGACGATCGTTTACATTAATCACCGACAACTTGAGCTTTAATGTCGTGGACAATCCGTCAGAATCCGTAGCAAGGAGCACCAAATCGTAATTTCCAACTTCTTCATTGGACGGCGTTCCTGATAGTAGTCCTGTTGATGAGTTAAAGGATAACCAAGCCGGTAGAATAGCACCGTTAGCTGATTTGAAGCTATGCGTTAAGAATGCATTATCCACGTCGGTAAACCAGCTATCCTGGATCGGAAAAATCAGCAGGTCATCTTGATTGACACTGGTCGCTTGACTTGGAACCGTCGTTACTGGCGCATCGTTTACTGGCAAGATTCGAATTCCGATGCTTGCATCAGCCAACGAAACAGGCCCAATAATGGTTGCGGCCGAAACGTCGAGTAACAACGGTAGAATTGTCGAGAATCCTCCTGAATACGTTTCGTCGAGAGACCGATAGGTAAGCGAGGTTGGACTTCCAAAATAGTCCTTCGCAGACAGAAAACGAATCCGGCTCGACTCCGAAAGAACTAAGCTAGTTGCCGGGACAACGCTACCAACTGGGAGCCAGGTCACCGCATCAAACGAGTACTGCCACTTTCCATCTGTAATTACGGCATTGTTTGAAGTAATCGCAATTCCAGTCAATGAGCTACCGCGATCAGGATCTTGAAAGGATGATCCGACGAGCAGGCCGATGGTGACGCCGGACGGACTCTTGGTGTCTTCGTTAATAGACGCCAAGGCAACATCGCTCGAACGAGGCGCGTCATTGACGGGAACGACATCGAGAAGAACGGTCGCATTATTACTTGCTCCGTTTTGGCCGTTGTCAATATACGCAGTTATCACTCGCGGATTGGGGGATGGATCATCCGTCGTATGAACGAAGGATACGCGAGTTAGTAGTTTCTCGATAGCCGCCCGATTTGCTGCAGAGTTGAACGTTACAATAATCGACTGTCCCGGTCCCGAATACGTCGCAATTGGCGTTCCACCGAAGGCGACCTGAGTTCCAACTACGGAGATTTCACCGGCCGCGGTTCCCTGACTAGCGATGTCCAGGCTATCACCGGATTGTAAATTGTTGCCGATTGCGAGGGTTAGTATCCCGGCTGCATATGTACTGATATTTAAGTCGGTGACTTTGGCCCCCGGGGCTACCAAAATTGCAGCACTGTTTTCAACAAAGGTTTCGCTCAATCCTAATTTAATATCGATGGACTTTGTGGCTGGCGTTATCGTGAAGTTGGTGTTGGAAATATCGAAGAAAATATTGTTGGATCCTTGTACTCTCACCCTCGCATTGGAGGTCGGCGTATTCGGGATTCGCACCGAAGCGTTACCATTATTCGGGACACTCGACGCCAACACGATTGGATAAGTTAGTCCGCCGTCCGTTGACATGGAGATTTCTACCGACAAAGCGTTGATTCCATTGCCGGACGTACCACCAACAGCCCAATCGATGGTTTGAAAAGTCAATCCTTCCCAAGAAACATTGGTATTAGGGGTAACTACAGCGAACGGGGTCCCAGTATCGATCACGGAGATTCGCATATTGTCATCGTCGAAAGCACCCCCCGTTACGCGATTGTCGCGGGCGACTACGCGGAAGTTCAACTGCCGTGTCGTTGTCGGCAATTGTTCACCCTTGGCAGTCGTGTTGTTGACGAGATCGCTTAACCTAGGGAAAGTGCGCGAAGGTTTCGACGAGGGAACCCAAGTACGAAACAACGGACTGGATCCATTGTCCGCAGCAGTAAGCGGTTGGGAAGGTCCCAAGTCACGTTGTTGCCAGTCGAAAGTTAGTACATCTGCGGGGTCTGCATCCGAGCCAGTCGCTGTCAATACGAACGGCGTTCGTGCAGGAATCGTGTAGTCAGCCCCTGCATTGATTACGGGAATGTTATTACTAGTCGACGTCCGATTGCCCACGTTAGGAATTATTGAATCAACGTGCGATACAATTTCATCCAGACTTGCGGAATGGAAATACGGATCGCTATTGAGTTGCAAATCATCCGCTCCACATATGCCGGCATAGGCTTGAATCGATACGCCACTTCCTGGTTCGTACGCAGTGCTTGCGTTTCGATTTCCGTTGCATGACCCGGCGTTACTATTGAACGTGTGGTTACCACCGAATTGATGTCCCATTTCATGCGATACATAGTCAACGTAGAAGGCATCACCTATAGGTGTCGGCAGACCGGTGACTCCTTGAGCCTTACGATTATTTATTCCGACGCTTCCCAGGCTAGCTACACCTCCACCACCCGTTGAAAAAACGTGCCCTAGATCGTAGTTAGCATTGCCAATAATACTATCTATTTTGGTTTGATTTTCGCCGAGCATGGCACTGCCATTGTTGTTGGTGTAACCATCCGTTGCAGGGTCCGTAAAGACTAGTTTATCGTTGTTGGCAACCAGTTGAAAAGTGATTGATAATTCAGTTTGATAAATACCGGCAACACGATTGACTGCGGTAACAATTGCGGCTTGACCAGTAACCACCGTCCCACCATGAAATCCGGTGTACTCACCAGTCGCCGCGACCGCCAATCGATAAGTTCTCAATTGCGTCCCGCTCCGCGACTGCAGCGATCCAATACTAGATCCGTTATTGGATAATACATCGGAAAGGGAAGTGCCATCTCCCTTGAATTGTCCTAGATCCGCTTCCAGTTCGCGGAATCCTGTATCAGCACTCGACGTTCCATTTGCATAAACTGCATAGAAGTCGCTTGAGGTGTTCGAATAAGGATCGACATAGTAGGTTCCCTCTGGTGAACGTACCTGGGCATGGAAGCCTTGTGGGGTCAAGTCAAAGAAAACAGTTGAAGCAGGATTATCGATTCCTTGACCAGCGTAAGTCTGAATTTCCGGAAATTTTGCAGCTAGTTCCGGGGCCATAATCGCCGTAGCGTAAAGGTTAAATCTCTCAAGGGTCCCATCTGGTTTTGGGATACTGATAACGGAACTTTCAAACGCGGGCTGGCTCAAGCTTGTCGGTGCTTTCGCCAGTTGGTTTCGCAGTGAAGATAAGTCCAGGCTAGCAAGTTTATATTCCTCTGCGCGAATGAAGCCCGTGAAACTGGACGGAATCTCAGACTGGTCAACATAGGACCAGAGTCCGGCTAAAAGCATTCTCGCTTCGAGTTTTTCTACGGTCGGTTTCGTTTTGGAAAGCCTCTTTTTTGCCAAGTTCGTCCGGGCTTTCGATTTTTTGACCGCCATATTTTCTTTTCCTTGTAAATCTATTGCAACAATATCACGGAAATCCAAACTAAACTAACGGAACGCAAAGAGGGATTGTTCCGGTTATAACGAAGCATGGAATCACTAAGGAGTATGGTAGTCGACAATGAACAGGTCAACCAAACCCAACCCCATTTTTATGAATCCATCAATAAAACCCTTAATACGACGAAATGTGTTCATGCCAGGAAAAACGTGATCTCCGCCTGACTAAAGACCACGGATGTCGATGCCACCAGCGATTCGAGCTCGATTTACAAGACATCGACGTTGATGCCGGACTCAGATTTCATCAATAATCACACGGTGAAATCCTGTTTCCGATGTCCATTTCGCCCGAGAATCCTTCGACTAACGGGAATTTATTCAAAAAACCGGAGACTCGTTCTATCGACCAAGGAAAGTCTTGGTGGCGGATTCTTTTTGCCATCGAAGGCGTCATTTTACTAGCGGATCGGCTCCTTGCCTGTCACCATTCCTTGGTTTCCCGAAGTAACTGCGGCCAGCCAGCAACTTGTCCTGGCAAGAGTCCAGTTACTGTACTTCTTAAAGTCACATTCGATCAGTGCAGCTACACAACGGGATCGAGTTCGTACGTTCTCTCGACAGAAGTTCCCGCGATGTAGTTCTTCTGAGCAATGCTATACAGTTTTTGTCCCCAAGGTGTCG
>JAYVBW010000248.1:0-6526 GCA_043750255.1 Pirellula sp. | reverse complement strand
CAATCGAAGACTCTTGTTCAATCGTAACTGCGCAATCGCATTCCCGTTTTGCATGACTACCAATCGGCCTCGAACGGAATCGCAAAGTACTCTCAACGAAATCGCATTGGAGCCATCCAACGGTAGTTGAGCTGTGGCAATGTCCGCGGTGGTTTCGTCCTCAACCAGCACGGTAACCGAAAGCGTGTTCCGATTCTCCGGCTTGCGAACATGAATCTCCAGCTTGCGTGGCTCACCGACCTGAATGATCCAATTCGGACTAGTGGACTGCCATGAGACATTCACATCGATCGCTGCCAAGTCGGGAAAATTTACAGATTGAGAAATGACAGTACCCGCTGTTTCGGTATCGTAGGACCCCAGTCCATCAAACCAGTTGCCACGGCCACCCTTTTTGATCGTCGGCGTTATCTGTTTCCAATCCGCAAGCTTGAGTTCTCCGTCGTCGGATTCGACCGTCGCAGTGGTACGAAGTATGCTCCGAACCAGTGCGATCGGAAACTGCTTTTTGCCAGCCAGTTGACTATCCAACTCGATAAAGCGATCGTTAATATCAGTGACTTTGCCGGTAATGGCTTCACCGTTTTGCAATTCGACAATAAATTGCGGTTCGCTACCCAATTCGCTTTTCTTATGTCGAGTGGGCGGTTGGACTACGTTTTCGATCGCGCTCCATGGAATGATTAAGTCCGAAACAAAGGACGGGCATCGCCATATTAATGAACCGTAGGCGTCCTCTGTGTTTCCAAACTCACCACGGTAGACATCTCCGCCGACGAGCTGGAGCTTACCAAACAACTTGTCCGTATCCAATTTGCTGTTATCCATCGGATCGGTTGCTCGGCAAAGATTAGCCAACAGAATTACCGCAATGAGAACCAATGCTTGTTTTAAAGATTGCATATCAAAACGAATTCGCTGATCTATCGTTCATAAATAGGTAAAAAACGGAAGTTTAGTGCAAGCGCTAACAAGGACATCGAGGTCGCAACAGCCGGTCCAAAATTTCCTTCGAAATGGCCATCCGACTTCTGTTTCTGCTTAAGCTCAACAATGAGATTTTTATTCCACTTTTCCCAAGCGTTACTATCCGCTTGAAAGAGTGCTTGTGCCTTGTAATAGGCAGTGTACTCGCCGTAGTGATCGCCAACGAGATTGGAGTCACTTGCTTTTAATAGCGCCGCCGTTGCCTTGTATTGTTTCAAGTCCTTTCGGCCAGCAATAGAATAAACTAAGCATGCAATCGCGGTTCGAGCAGGCGAATCTCCCATCCCGCCCATCCCCCCCGCGTAGGCGACTTGACCATTATCCGAAGTCATCCCGGTAAAATACTTAATCGCAAGATCGATGTTCTTGTCCGGGACTTCGATTCCTGCATTTCTCGCAGCCAGCAAGGACATCAGGACAGCGCCAGCAACAGACGTGTCTGCATCAGTCCCGTCTGGAGAATATCTCCATGCCCCATCTCTGTTCTTATTCTGGCTAGTGACCGACGTTCGAACCGCTAATTCAAGTGATTGTCCAATCGAGCGAATGCGTTTTTTATCCGCTATTTCCGGCCAGAAGTCACGTTCGTCGACGGCCCCGTAGGCTTCCGCAAGCGCAAGCGTTGCAAACCCATGGTGATACATGCTGCCGCCAAAAAATCCAGTGGTAGGACTCTGATCTCGAATGAGTGCTTGAATCGCTTTTCGGACTGGAGTACTGTACTGACCGAAGTTCGGATCTTCGCCGGATGCAAGATATGCCATCAAAACGAGCCCTGTGCCACCAGCACCGCCTCCCTCGCCCCCAGTCGATTTCCATGTCCCGTTTTCGTCTTGGTTGTTCGTTAACCAACTTAGCCCTCGATCATATATTTCCCGAACATCACGTGAGACCGCTTGGCCCTGCACAGCGCCACCATCGCGCCTGGGCGGTTGAGCACGAGCCAACGGCGCTAAGGAGACGACACATACAATCAAGACAAACCATCGCCCGAGGTTTTCGAAGCAGTTAGTTGAGGAAATGTATTCCCAAACGGGAACTTGGGAACGCGCGTGGCGAGTGGCACTCCAGTCGCTCAAAACACCAGAGACCGCAATTGAATCTCTCATTTAATGGGGACTTGCATGGCGGGTAAGGGTCTTATCAATCGCATCTGTAAAGGCACAGGCATCGGCATCGGGATAGCCATAGGAATGGTCGATGATTCTTTGAGGGCGTTCATTTGCCCAGGGTTTAGGATCTCAGCGACATCGGCTGAATCAGACAGTTCAAAGCAAAGTTTTTGAAAATCTAGGTGGAGGTAGTCGTCTCGTTTGAGCCATTCTTCGAGCTTCAGGCGTTGGTTTGAACTCAATCCCAATTTGCGTTGAAAACTCAAAAGGTGCTTCAAATAAATGGTCCGATTCCGGTTAGCCTGTTTTTTTGCGTCATCGAAGTCAATCAGTTTCAATTGCTCTTTGGTTAGTTGGGATTTTAATACCTTATGCCATATCGCGTTATGATCCGTCGTCTTGGATTCTAACGAGGATGCGAACTGCCAAACTCTTTGCTGCATTTCCTGCAACATCTGCGGTGTCATTTTTCCATCATAGCCACTTAGTAATGAAGTGATTCGACTCTCAATGTGTTGAATATCTACTTCTATGGCTTCGTTCAGCTTGCTCCACTGATCCTCGGAAAGAGTGCAAATGCTGTTGACTCGATCTAGCTCTCTACGAATGCTCTCACGTTTCAACTTATGAAATGCTGCCTTGGAACCTCCTAACGAGCCGTACATGTACTCCTCCATCTGCTGTCGGTTCATTCGAGGCAACGCCCCGCGCAGTGCCGCTGCGTCTGCTACTTCTTGGTCCTCTTCTTCGTCAGGTAGCCGATTTACCGGAATACCCTGACCTAGGGATTTACTCGATATCGAACTCCACACAATAAACCAAAGAAGCAATGTGCAGATAGCAATGCAACGCCAAGATCTAGCAACAAGAGACTGGAACAAGGCTATTCGAAACGAGGCGCTAAGGCTTTTTTGCATCGACCGCCCTCACTTCATCGACTTTCGCGGCTTTATTAGAAACAGGCTCCAGCTCAATCGAATCTGCACTTTTAGTCGGCCCCATGTTGAATCGATTTTCGATTGCCATTGCAGGGAAATCTAGTGAGCCTAAGGGCGTACCGAATCTGGTTTGCGGATCACGTGTGACCAGTGCCGCTTTTTGCGCATCGGAAAGAAAAGGCGATATCCAGCTTGTTCTAATATCCGGCAGCAACGACGAGTTGTCGAAAGTTGCTTCCAAGGAACGGTACCAACGATCTTTCCACTTTTCATTCAAGATCGCTTCGATTTGCTCCAATTGGATACCGCTAAGATTCAATTTAGCCTCGAGCGAATCCAGGACTTTGCTGATTAGCGCTTTTTGTCGCCATCGCATCCTGTCCGCCAGTTCCTCGTCATACTTGCTCAACGGATCGGCGGTGGCGACCGATTCCAGCCAAGTTCTGACAACTCGCTCAGATAAGCCATCTAAATCGACGGTTCCATAAACATGTTCTTGCGTACTTTTGATAATCGATGCATTGGTTTTTACCTTCCACTCGCTCTCAGCCAGATCGACTAACATCTGCTGTTGTTTTTGGTCTAAACCACACAGTTCGTAAATGATCGACAACTCATTTTGAATTAGTCCTCGTACCTGTCTAAGCAATTGGGGTTTCGAATTCGCGACCGGTCCTTGAAAACCAGGTAGGATCCCAACCATTTGCGGATCGACGATCAAATCCACCCTATTCCCAATGACTGCCCGCTGCTGGGCTAGCAAAGATCCGGGCAATAGAAATACAACCACTAGCCCTACGCTAAGGCAAAGTATGGAGGTTGGGAGTACTATCCTTGGGAGGGCGAGACTCCTTCCGAGCCGAATGCAAGAAAGGCTCACGGCAACGCCTTGCGCTCGAGTCTCTGAAAATACTCATCCAGTCCCTGACGATACTCTTCAGGAAAAGTGGTTCCAGAGGTTCCAGTAGACTGTTGAACTCCATGGTCTTCTCGAGCTTCCTTTTCGTTGATTCCTGGTCCCAACAATGCGATTGCCGCGTCCTGCGTATCACCGCCACCGCCACCGCCTGGATCCGCACCGCCGCCACCACCGCTCTTCGGATTGATGCGTTTACTCTTAAGCAACAATTCAATGACTTCAGTCTCAGCCGCAATCGCGATCTTGCTTGTGTCGGGTCGATCCAAGATTTCTGCAGAATCGACCATCGCGCGATCGACTTCATTCATCAGTGCGATCTCCTTCCCAAACTCGTTTTGAGCATCCGGCAGTTCCTCAATCTTTTTGCAAACGGCCACAATCCGCTCCTGTAGTTCAATTTGCGTAGTCGCCAACTCGTCCACCATTTCCAAATATTTTTCATTGTCTGAAACCGGTCTAGCTTGTTCCGCAACTCGCGTCCGCTCTCGCAGATTGATTTCAGACTCAAGGATTTTCATGACCTCAAGAATAATCGATGGCGGCAGAGAGCCTTTGGATTTGCTACCTTTGCATTCTCCCTTACAAGCTGGGTCGACAAGGTCTTCGGCCCAACGATCCATCGTGTCAGACCAATATTCTGCTTCTGCTATCGCAATCCCCTGTGCTTCCAAAATTCGATTGGATAGGAGTCGGATTCCACCGAGGACATCCTCTTTCTTCATTTCATCAAGCACACTTTGGAATTTGACTAAAGGGCGTCGTTCATGGAACGCTTCAAGGTCATCGATGATCAAGCCAACGTTGTTCAATGCATTTTCTTCGCGAGTCTTTAACTGCTTGATTCGCACCTGTTGGTCATTTTTTAGTCTCTTTAAACTCGAACCAAAAGCTTCGTCGATTTCTCCGGAGGTTGCATCGGCAATTTGCATTTGTTCACGCGACGCTGCTTTGAGTCGTTTGACGAGGGTACTCCCCTCAAGATTGGCCATTAAGTTGTTGAGCTCTTCTGCAACTTTATCAAATTCCGCGAGCAACTCTTCTTGTTTGCGAACGGCCTCCTCGACCTTGTTCTCCTCGGGTGGTGGGCTATCTTCGTCTTCGCCAGGCTTTTTGGACTGCGGTTTCCCCATGACAGTGGTGGTAGGCAATCGCAGCGCAGTCGCACCGGCTTTCTTCGGAATTTGGCTTAGATCTTTTGCTTCGATTGACGGTTGCTGCGAGGATTCGCGATCCGCGATGGTCGGGCCTTGAGGGGGTGGCGGTTGAGGATCGGTCTTAGCTGCGCCAGCCGTATTACTTGAAGAATCTTTGCTTTGTCCAATGGTCGGGCCTGATTTCGATTGTTGTCCGGAACTCGCTTTGGTAATTTTCTTTTCGTCTCTGGCTTGCTTAAGAAGATCCGCCACGGATGGCATCCGATTCGCCGCAATGTCTTTCAGAATTTGATGCATCTCGGCCCATTTTTCCAAATGGCCGACGCCAATCTCGGAGTTTCTGGCCGCTTGCCGAAGAAGGTCTTCGCCGCGACCGGTAAGGTTCTTTAGCCGGCGCCCGTTGGCTTGTTCCGCAGAAGCTTGCTGCTCGATCTTGCGACGCGTATCTTCATGATTGAGCTCGTCTTCCGATAGGTCACGAATTTTTCGATTGGTATCGAGTAGTTGCAGTTCTCGGTCGCGGACTTCCAACGATTCTCGTTGCCATTTGCTCAATTGTTCTAGAACCCAAACCGCGTGATCGCTCGGAGTTAAAATGTACAATAAATGCGGAGTCGAATAAACGCGACCGCGTTCTGGCAAAAAATCCTCGACAAACATTCGCAATTCAATCGGTTGTGCAGGAATTCTGAGGACCGTTGCCTGGAAGACTGCCATTGCATCCAAAGTTTCAGCCGTCGGATTGCCCGCCGAAAGCATCAACTCACCTTGAATTGGATCTGTGCCTAAAAAGCCCTCGGCTGTTCGCCACTCCATGCCAATGTGCTTTACGCCAAAATCATCAACGGAGCGAATAGTAAACTGCAATTGCTCTGAATCCAGCAGTACGCGTGATCTCGGCAGCCCATCCGAGAATACTGCCGGTGCTTCGTCGTGGCGGACTGTTACGTTGATGGAAAACGGCGACTTTGCGGATAGCCCATACAAGTCCGTCCAATCGAAATCAATCTTACGGGATTCGTGCATCAGCTCAGGCGGCGGACTAAACGACTGGTCTTGAACCGAAATCTCGCGGCCGTCAACTCTTGCGAAAGCTAGGCTACGAGTCGCTGTTGCTTCAAATGCCACATGCGATCCAGAAACGACTGAGAGTCCGCCACCTCGAACATCCTTTGTCAGCACTTGTTCTCGCTGCAGGTACTTAGGAAGTTCAACTCTGGCTTGGATGCGTTCGAGTTCGGGTCGCAGCTTGGGTTCAATCTGCACGCTAGGTGTTGCATCTCCGATTGAAAGAGAAAGTGTTCCCGCCTCGATTTGTGGTGGAAACTCGAATTCATATCCTTTATCCTGCAACTTCGATTCCAACTCTGCTTGATCCCCAATGGTTGCTGTCGCCTTGATTGGGTTCCAGGCGGA
>JAYVBW010000247.1:0-2068 GCA_043750255.1 Pirellula sp. | reverse complement strand
CGCTCATAAATGGACGAACAAAATGTTGGACCGAAGCGGCGGTCAAATGCGCTCGAAATTGGGAATGTGGTTGGCCGCCGCTCGGTCAACATGGTCGTTCGCCGACTAAAGAATTCGGAAGTCTGTAATCTCAACGACTAACGACTTAACGTCGATCAAGAAGAACGCACGAAGAGGTTGCTCGTCGATGAAGTACAAGCCTTCGGATAGGAACTTGCCCTTTTTCGCTGGATCATTTTCCAACTGACGTCGGATTGCTTCCGCTGCTTGCAACACCAACACCGCTGAGCCAATAACTTCCGCGATTCGTAAAAGCTCTGCGGCGGCATCCAGCGAAAATTCAACATCGTAAATCACTCGATAACTCCGTCCCTGACTTTCGCGGCCACTTGAGCCCACGAAAGGCGTTTTCCGTCTTGGGTCGCCCGGCTTCTTGCTCGTTCAATTTCTGCCTCGGTCGGCGGACGGCAGACGACGCCAATCGTCTGTCCCTGCAAATCGACCAACTCAATTGGTCCCTCGCTGCTTCGGATTCGTTCGGCAATTTCTTCGGCTATCTCTACTTTTGTCATGATCGGCTCCTTGGTTTGACCAATTTTACCATAGAATGGGGCTCTCGGCTATTTTGCTGCACGGGCCTGAGACGCCCCCATCCTCGAATAATGCGGCGAACAAAAAATTGCAGCTAAGTGCTCGACCACCCGCGCTGACTTACGCCGAGAAAAATGCTCGCACTAGCTGAATTTGGGCGTTCTGCCAGAAAAGAAAACAATCCATGCATTTTACATGTAGGTACTTGAGCGGTAAGGACTTTGGAACCGGTTCAGAGACTACAAACTATGTTGCATCGGTCTCTTCGCAACAAGACAATGTGCAGGTTGAGTTTTCCTTTCGCGCGCCGCCACAAGGGAAGTCGAAACCCACTGTTACCGATGCGAGTATAAGATCTCTGAAATTATCGCTTACCAGACAAGAAGCGTTGCATCTTGCTGCATCAATAATAGCTCAAGCACACCATCCGACGATACACCATTCGTCAGCCACATGGATTCCACCGGAATCCATGCCAGAACTAGTCAAAAGGAATTGGACACACAAGGTTACGATGACGACTCGCTATTGGAATAACGAGATTTTTGTCGTAAACGATTCGAAGTATCATCTTGGTACAACCTCGGTTAGTATTAGCTACGAAATATTTGAAAATGACTCGAGTGTATTGCATACGATTCAGCGACTGAAAATACTTGACCTGCCGCCAGGGCAATCCAAATCAATCGCAGTTGTCGAGGAAGACATTCCATCCTACCACCAAAGACTTTTTGACAAAATTGTCGGCGCAACGATAATTTCGCTGACCGGCATCGTTCCCGGCCAAACGGAATAGATCAGTTTTTCCGCCTTTTATCAACGAGATTGAATCCAGCATGCCAAAGCACGACGTTGACTTTACAATTCCAAAACGAGCGCTAGGTCGAGCTGACGTCGAGTTTGCAGTTAAGAGGGATGGCAAGCCATTTGGCAGACTAAAGGTGTCGAACGGAACGGTGGTCTGGGTAGAAGGGTCGGCGACATACGGATTTAAGATTGCGTGGGCAGACTTTGCAGCACTCATGAAGGAGCATGGGAAACACGAGAAGTAGAAGAATTAAGGCAGAACAAAGTGGTGCACGTGCGTACTGGAAATGAATTGAATACAAGCGGGTGAGATCCCCGCCTGAGTAGCTCTTAGCCAGAGGCTCAGTATCGCGTGTTGCAGCTTAGCTATAAGGGTCGGCTTGCCGTTCGAAGTGCTCGGCTGAAGCGTACACAGAAAGGTAGCGAGGAAGAAAGGTATCGACTGGCTGTCGAACCCTGAACGGTATTGAGCTCCGAAATCTTGTAACTATTGGATTCTGCCCAAGGTGTGTGCATGCCTGAAGGCAACATCGAGCAATCGCGTTAACGGCAAGCGATGATCGGAGACCCGGAGTCGAAGGCCCTTTCGCGCTAACCATGATGCATTCAAAGCAACCAGTGAGCCCCTACAGTTCTTGCCTTACACGGACCTCCAGTCCGTGTAAGTGCG
>JAYVBW010000246.1:0-2796 GCA_043750255.1 Pirellula sp. | reverse complement strand
TACAAGACGTTTGGAAGCGTCAGTTTCCAGTTTTGGATCTTAAGCCATTTGCTTAAAATACGATACCGAAGCTAGATACTAGACTTGGGATTCGGGATTGCTAGGCACAAATCTTACTCTTTAAGAGATCAGAACTGAGCATGAACGTTCGCTGAATACGGACAGAGAGCTGCCTCAGTTGGTTCAATCGGCTGGATTGAATGCAGGGGACGACTACACTCAACTCCATCCCGTTTTCTCTATTTGCTTAATAAACGGTATCCTTTGGAAAGACGCTGAGAAAGTGCACCATGCGTTTCGGTTGACCGACCAGGATTCGGGACGGATAATCGACAAAACAATTGAAATTCACACGCTCGAGTTGGGCAGGTATAATATAAGGGAAGCAGAATTGGCCACAGCCAGCATGCGAGATCGTTGGCTGTACTGGTTTTTGCATGCACACGAATACAAACCGGAAGCTTTACTGAAACTGTTCCCAGAAGCAGCAATGCAACTAGCGACCGAAACGATCACGAAAATAGCCGAGATAACGGAGGACAAGACGATGTGCGACGCACGAGAAAAAGCGATGCGAGATCAACAATGGGCATTGAATCAAGCGCATCGAGAAGGCCTATTTGAGGGCAAGATCGAGGGCGAGATCAAGCTGATTCGAACACTTGAGGGAGTCCTCGGGCTTGCATTGTCCAAAGTAGAGGATTTGCAGAAACTGGATCTTGAGTCCCTGCAGAAGTTGACTAGTACAATCCAAGATCGTGTACGCAACCGGGCCTAGCTAGTCGGCAATTGGGGGTTCGATCACGCGCTTGGTCTGCCAGCCGCCATGCAAATAACGTGACGTAAAAATGACCGCAAGCATGACGACCCAGACTGCAATCACGGACCACCAGTAGTAGAGACCATCCAACCCGGTCCAGCGATTGACGAGGACTCCACCGATCACGGTCGTTGTTCCAGCGAAAATGTGACCACCCAGCACAAATCGAGTATCTCCAGCTCCCTTCAGAGCTCCGACAAATACAGTCTGAAACGCATCGAACACGCAATATCCAGCTATAAAGTACAGGAGTGGTCGCAAGATAGGTCGCATCGCCTCAAATCGTTCAGGATCGGTATCGACGGCGTACACCTGAATAATCCTATCTGGAAAACCCCCGTAAAGCACAACAAAAATCATACTGTATGCGATTCCAATTAGGAGACCGCTAAAGACCATCCGTTTGGCGATCTCTACTTGTTCCCGTACAAGATATTTGGCAACCAAGACACCTACTCCAGTACCGAGTCCCACCAAAGGAATAAATGCGAGCAAGTTCACACCGAGTGCAAGCGTCGTTGCGTCCGCTTCTTGTTCGCCAAGTCGACCGACGATCATCATGATGCTCGCGAAGCAAACTGCTTCAGCAACTACCGAAACACCTGCTGGCCAACCAAAATGGATAAGCCGTTTCATCAGCGGAAAATCCCACTTAAGCAACTCCGCTAGCGCCTCGCGATTCGAGCCGAGCGTTTCCGGATCGACGTAGACTCCCGCGACCTTGTTCTTTAACTGAAAGTCCTTCCTTGCAACATAGGCCAAAATAATAAGCTTCAAAATCAATGCGATACTGCTTGAAATGGCAGCACCGCGGACCCCAAGCGTTGGGCATCCGAGCAATCCAAAGATCAAGATGAAGTCTAAAGTTGCGTTGACGACAGTGACTATCATATCGGTGTACAACAAGATCATCGACCGACCGCTGCCTGTGAACAATCCCACTAAAGCGGACGCAATGATCGTTGCCCAAGTGCCTGGGATAAGCCAAATAAAGAACTCAGCTTCTTGACTCGCGAGGTTTTTCGAGTGCCCCATCGCCGAGAATAAAGTCTCTGCGTAAAAACCGATCACAATGAGAAGTGGGCCAAAACACAATGCCAATAAAACCCCTTGCCAAACCACTTGCAACGCACGGGTCGGACGTTTGGCGGACAAGTATTGCGCGACAAACGTATTCGTGTATCCGCAAAGTCCCATCGGTAAGCAACTGATGGTCCACAGTATTGTCCCGGCACCCATGGCGGCCGCAGCACTGGATGCCGAGAAACGAAACAACAGCATTCGATCCACGAACAAGGTCACGGAGAATAGACCTGTCGCTAACATGAGGGGCCAAGCGGTTGAGAGTACTTCCGCCAAGTCTTTTCGCAGGTTTGAACTCATGAGCGATGAAACTTATGACCTGTCTTGGATATGAATACGTCCGCTAGGCTTGGCCGTCCAACCAATACACTGGAAGCCAAGGATTTTGTTTCTTCGATAATAGTCGAGAGGGACGTCATCGCGTCGGGAGTTGTAATGCGAACTTGACCATCGAGTATTTTCGACGCTATCTTTAATCGTTCATTCAGGATGCGTGCAACTGCCTGCGAATCGTTGGTTGCAATGCAAATCACTACTTCTCCGGTCTCCGATCGCAAGAGTTCGGGGCGATCACAGGCTACTACCGCACCTAAATTAAGAATGGCGACGCGATCGCATTTGTCGGCTTCCTCCAGTAAATGCGTGGTTAGGACAATGGTTGTCCCGAACTCATTTCGCAATTGCGTCAGCGCCTGCCAAAGGTCGAGTCGAGATGCCGGATCCAAGCCTGAGCTTGGCTCGTCTAGCAATAGAATCTTGGGCCGATGCAGCAAACCCTTTGCGAGCTCCACTCTTCGCTTTAAACCGCCTGAGAGTTTCTCGCATCGCGTATTTAACTTGTCCGCAATGCCCAACCTGTTGACGAATTCATCGATCCGATCGTCCCGTTCCTT
>JAYVBW010000245.1:0-1970 GCA_043750255.1 Pirellula sp. | reverse complement strand
CATCAATTTGAGCATAGTTGACTGCGTGGGGTCATTCGGCACAACGATGGCTCCGTTGGGACCGCCCTTGATAATGTTCGCGAGGGACTGCAATTGGACTTCCGACTCGTTGTCCTTTTCGTTGTGGCAACCAATGCAATATTTGGTCAGGATCGGTTTGACTTCGCGTTGGTATTCGAGATCGAGTGCGAGGCCCGTGCTTTGGGCTGGTATCAAATACGCTGCAATCGCAACCAGGGAGAGCTTGTGGAGGGAAAGAAACATAGAGCGGTTCATTGTAGATCGCATAGTGTTTTCGTAGAAATTTGCAACGTAATTGTCTTGCTCGTGCAATCGGCATTGATGGACGGTGCCGGTCGCGAAGTTCCCGGACTACAGGAACCGAAGTTACTAGGTATAGTCTATCAATAGTTGTACACGACAATTATGAGGTTCATTACGAAATTCCGCAGCATGTTCCACCATAAAGACAATTCATAATGAAATATCGCAAGTTTGCAGGGACGGATACTCTCGTCTCGGAAGTAGGACTCGGGACTTGGCAATTGGGCGGGTCGGAATGGGGCGCAATACCTGAATCGGATGCGTTGGCAACGCTTCAATCCGCAGCCGAGACCGGGGTTACTTTTATTGATACGGCTGATATCTATGGGCAAGGTAGAAGCGAATCGCTGATAGGAAAATTTTTACGGTTACAGGCTAACCCAAGTCGATTTTTTGTCGCAACAAAATTAGGCAGAAGCTCCGATCCAGGCTGGCCAGAGAACTTTGCACCCAGCTCCGTTCGACTCCATACGGAACGTTCGCTGAAACGGTTAGGCGTAGAAGCAATCAGCTTAACTCAGACACATTGCATCCCACCAGAAATCATGCGACAAGATTCTTTCTGGGATTCTTTTCGGCAGTTGAAGCAAGAAGGGAAAATTATGGCCTTTGGCGCTTCGGTCGAATCGGTCGACGAAGCCCTTGATTGCCTAGAGATCGATGGCCTCAGTTCACTTCAAATCATCTTCAATGTATTCCGACAGAAGCCAATTGCTGAGCTGTTTGAAAAGGCCGAGATGAAAAATGTTTCGATCATAGTTCGGCTGCCATTGGCAAGCGGTTTGCTGAGTGGAAAGATGACCAGTGGGACGCATTTCGCGGCCGAGGATCATCGCAACTTTAATCGCGATGGCCAAGCATTTAATGTTGGCGAAACCTTTGCCGGATTGCCTTTCGAGCGAGGCTTAGAACTTGTGGAAAAGCTTCGAGAGTTTGTTCCTGCTGGCTGGTCGATGGCAGACTGGGCTTTGAGGTGGTGTCTTGATTTTTCTGAGGTCACAACCGTGATACCAGGAGCATCTTGTCGCGACCAAGCCAAATGTAATTCAAGAGCGAGCGACTTGACGCCCCTATCTGAAGAGGCGCATGAAGCTCTCGCCAATTTTTATCAACACGGCGTCGCAGAACATATCCGAGGCAAGGTTTAGAGTTTTCCTTCGAAACTCTACTTCGCGATTCGGTTAGATCGGCTTTCCCTTCCATCGTGCAAATGCTTCGAGGGCAAAGAACTCAGGTAATCCGATACGATTGTACGAATCCGCCGTGCCGCGATTTCGATCTTCGGCCCGTTGCCAAAATTCGCGAGGGTCGCTACCCGGAAATAGTGCTTTGTCCTTCTGGCTTTCGTGCATGAATATCGATTGTCGCTTAAGAGACAAATCGCCTGGACTCAGTGGTACAGCAATTTCAATTTCGTGCATAGGATACTCTTGCCAAGCACCGCGATACAGCAGTACGTCAGGCAACTTCTCACCTCGCTCTGTCATTCTCATCAAGGCTGCGAAGATTGCTTCGGCGCAAACGCGATGCGTACCATGCGGGTCTGCTAAATCGCCAGCCACATAGATTTGATCTGGCAACAAGGTCTTGAGCAACGTCTCAATGATCTGGATATCTTCCTCTCCAACCGGCTTCTTCGCGATCGT
>JAYVBW010000244.1:0-2910 GCA_043750255.1 Pirellula sp. | reverse complement strand
GTAGACCGGCTGAAGACAGAAACATCGCTATCTTCGACGTCAAAATCTCCGGTCAAAAACCTGCCGATCCCATTCCCGAATCCCAATTGCCCGAGAGCCATCGCAAGATTGTCAAGGCGACTCCAAACGCCGTTGTTTCTATCGAGCAAGCGGCAGCAGAGGTTCTCAAGCCGCTCGCGAGCAAAGCGTTTCGAAGACCGGCAACCAGTCAAGAAGTCAAACGACTCGCGGACTTGGTCAATGACGTAATTGAGTCTGGTGAGTCGTACGAAGGGGGTTTACAAGCAGGGTTGCAAGCCATCTTGGTCTCCCCGAGCTTTCTCTTTAAAGTAGAGGAGCCTGCTGCCCAAGTTGCAGGTCAGTATCCATTGCTAACAGACTTCGAGTTAGCAACTCGGCTAAGTTATTTTCTTTGGAGCTCGATGCCTGACCAAGAGTTACTCCTTGTAGCGAACAAGAAACAGCTTAGAGTCCCGACGATTCTCAAACAACAGATCGAACGGATGATCAAGCACAAACGATCGAGTGCGTTTGTTGAGAATTTTGCCGGACAATGGCTTACGCTGCGAAAGCTCGATCAGTTCGCACCCAATACGAACCTTTTTCCGCAGTGGAACGATGAGATTCGCAATTTGGCTCGCCGTGAGACTTATCTTTTTTTCGAAAACATCATGCGAGAAGACAAGAGTATCATGCGTCTTCTAGATGCCGATTATTCATTCATGAACGACAAGCTCGCCAAGTTCTATGGGATACCGGGCGTTGAAGGAGAGGAGTTTCGAATGGTCTCCACCAAAGGGCATAAGCGACTAGGCTTGCTGACTCATGCCTCTATTCTGGCGGTGACGAGCAATCCGACTCGAACCAGCCCAGTCAAGCGAGGCAAGTGGGTGCTCGATAATTTGCTAGGAACTCCACCCCCTCCAGCACCTCCGGGAGTCCCTGAGTTGGACAAGGCTGAACTGACAGGCACGCTTCGTCAGAGGATCGAACAACATCGCGCCGACCCGGTTTGTGCCTCGTGCCACAAATTGATGGACCCCATTGGACTGGCATTGGAAAACTACGATGCGGTGGGGCGTTGGCGTACGATCGATTATGGTGAACGGATCGACACCGCTGGCGAACTGCCAGGTGGCGAAAAAATCAAAGGCCCGGCAGATCTGATTCGAAATATCGGTGGCAAGAACGCGGACAAGTTCGTGCGGTGCGTTTCTGAAAAAATGCTGGTCTACGGCCTAGGTCGTGGGCTGGAATACTACGATCGGTGCGCGATTGACAAGATCCAATCAAAACTAATCAAAGACGATTACCAATTTTCAACGCTCATTTACGAGATCGTTTCCAGCGATCCATTTCAACGCAAGGGAGTTCGTGACGAACTATGAAAACTCAACGACTATCTCGCCGAACGATTCTCCGTGGCTTAGGTACAGCTATGAGCTTGCCGTTGCTAGATGCAATGCTTCTGGGCGGTCGTGCAGCCGCTGCCGCAGGGACTCAAGCACCCCTGCGAACGATGTTCTTTATGGTTCCCAACGGTGCGCATATGCCCGCGTGGACACCCGCCGCGCAAGGGCCAGGATACGTGTTATCACCGATTTTAGAGCCGCTGGCAAAGCACCGTGAAACCATCTCAGTTTTTAGTGGCCTAACTTTGGACGGTGCTCGAGCGCACGAGGATGGAGCAGGCGATCATGCTCGCTCGGGCGCTTCGTTCCTGACGGGTGCACACCCAAAAAAGACTGACGGTGCCGACATCAAAAACAGTGTCTCCGTGGATCAAGTGGCAGCGCAGGTGATCGGATCCAAGACGCGATTCGCTTCATTGGAAATGGGGCTGGAAGGGTCCGCCCAAGCTGGCAATTGCGATAGCGGTTACTCATGTGCTTATTCTAGCAATCTGGCTTGGCGAAACGAAAATAGTCCGTTAGCCAAAGAGAACGACCCGTCCGCAGTATTCGACCGATTGTTCGGAAACGGGGACAATGTTAGCGAAGGAAAGAACCGTGCGGCCCGGATCGAACGACGTAAAAGTGTGTTGGACTTCGTTCTTGACGATGCGAAATCACTCCAACAGAAACTTGGCACTGCGGACCAACGAAAGCTAGATGAGTATTTGTATGCTGTTCGTGAAGTTGAGAACCGAATGGTAAACTCGGACAAGTTACGAGTTGGAGAAGACGGCATTCCCAATTTCCCTCGACCTGCTGGTGTGCCACGAGATTGGAGCGAGCATTGCAAGTTGATGTTAGATATGGTTGCGATCGCCATCCGTAGTGATTCGACTCGTGTTTTGACATTCATGTTTGCCAACGAAGGAAATAATCGTGGGTATCCACAAATCGGTGCTCCAGAGGGACACCACGATTTATCTCACCATGGCAAGAGCGAAGAAAAGCAAACCAAGGTACAGAAAATCAATCTATTTCACATGCAGCACTTTGCTTACTTGCTCGATCATTTTGCAGCAGTAGAGGAGGGAGACGGTAAGCTACTCGACAATTGCATGATCCTCTACGGAAGCGGTATCTCCGACGGAGACCGACATAACCACGACGATTTGCCCATTATCATGGCTGGCAAAGCAGGTGGAAAAATCAAGAAAGCATCACACTGGCGATTTCCAAAAGACACTCCCCTGTGCAATCTCTATTTGTGGATGCTCAATCAAGTCGGAGTCAAAGCCGACAGCTTTGGCGACAGCAATGGCGAGCTTAAGTTTTCATAGGTTTTAGAACTGCACTAACGTTCTGACCAAAGAGAACGTTTCATCGAACTCTCGAAGCACTGTATTGACCAACTGGACGCTAGCCCGGATTATTCACGGGGGATTTAATGATCAGCCGAAGGGCGCTAGCCCACGGTTATGGTCGCAATGACAACCGTGGGCTAGCGCCCTACGGCTAA
>JAYVBW010000243.1:0-6345 GCA_043750255.1 Pirellula sp. | reverse complement strand
GGACAAATAACGAGTGACGGTCAATTCAGCTCGGATTCTAGCTCGAAAGGCACAAACAACACCGGGGATCCTCACGGATCTGCCGGGTCAGCCGATGGTGCCCAGGGTGGAACAAGTTCGTCCAAAGGTGAAACCTCGCAATCCGGTTCCAACGCTGGCAATAATGCGACTGCAAGCAGTAGTTCTGCCAGCGGCAGTAGTTCCGCCGGCGGCAATGGTCAGGCCGGCGGCAATGGTCAGGCCAGCAGCAATGGTCAGGCTGGCAGCAATGGTCCTACACCACCAGGTGCAAACGCATTTTCATCCGGTACGGCAACAGGTGGGGGAGCGAGCAGCCTGAGCGCATCTGGAAGCCCAGCTCAGGCTCCGGCCGACCCCAACGCCGCTCCGAACGTTTCGATCTCTATGAACCAGAAAGCCGAGAGTCAACCCGCCAAGGCAAAGCACGTGCGAGCCGAAGGAGATTTAAAGCCGATTTCTGTAAGCGCCGGCCATGGTTGGGCCGCCTCCCGAGCCGAGGGCAAAGCAACTCCGGTATCGCGTTCCATCCACATCGTGGCTTTGAAAGAAAAGTGGCTCCTGCGTTCGGACGTAGATCCAAACATCTTTGAAGTCAGTATGAACATGGATGAAGGACCACAACAGGCTGGCAATCAATTAGCTGTTGCCTTGCGCAAACGGGTTGATTCTTGGGGACTTTCGCTACCTGGAGGATACTGGTCACCAACACTTACTATTGAGGCAGCCAACGATGCTCAGCAAAGTGTAGCTAGAATGGAAAAACTGCTCGAGGGTAGCGGTGTCGAGATTAAAGTAGTGACTCTGAAACTGCCAAACCGCCGATAGGAGCGTTGCCAATGAACCGACAACATGCTGAAGAAAGTCACGTAGGAGACGACTCCTTCCTCGATACCATCGCGAATCTTGTGGGTATCTTAATCATACTCGTGGTCATCGCAGCCGCACGCAGCCAAACCGTTGCAAAGGCTTCCGCAGAAGATGCCGTGAAAAGCAAAATGGATCAGCTTGAATCACCCGTAGCCAAGGTAAAAAACCTGGAAACGGACCTTCAAAAACAATATGACGAGTTGCAGAACTACGACATCGAGGTTGCGTACCGTGTTTCCGAACGGATGGCCATGATGGACAAGGTGACCATTGCGGAACGAATCGTCGAAACCGAATTACAGTCCTTAGACCTGTCTTCACGTGAGAAAATCGAAACACATCAAGAGATGTCCGACTTGCAAAAGCAGCTTGCCGATCTCCTGAACCAACAAGGAGAAGTGCATGGTGCCGAACCCACAACAGCCGTACTTCATCATTTACCGACACCGATGGCCAAGACAGTATTCGGACGTGAATTGCACGTGATGATGCGAAGCAACTCGGTTGTCGTCATACCCTGGGAACGCCTGATTGAATCACTCAAGATCGAAGCTCGCCGTTCTGCCGAACGCAATTCGCAAAAAGATAGATTTGTAAACCAATTGGGACCCATCGATGGTTTTGTAATGACCTACGGTTTAAAGAGCCAGAGCGGAATCATGTCCAACGGCGGGTCCACACGGCTTGCTCGATCGATTGAGTTGGAAAAGTTTGAATTGGAACCCACCGACGAAGTAGTTCGGGAAACGGTGGTTCAAACTCTCAGTTCTGGCGGCCGCCTTCGAATGGAACTAGCCTCGTGCGTCGCTCAACACACGACCGTAACGGTCTGGATTTATCCTGACAGCTTTAACGAATTTCGGTTGTTAAAGGAACGATTATTTTCGGAGGGCTATCTTTGTGCAGCGAGACCTCTGCCCTTCAATGTTCGCATCGGTGCATCTCCGCGTGGTTCTGCAAGTACCTCACAATAAACGGATCAGGCCGCTCGCGTCGCATGAGATTGACGGGCGGTCAACAGATGGATGGCACCGGTCAACTCGTGCATTGCCAGTTCGAATTGTTGGGATTGTCTAAGCACCGTCAGATTTTGCACTAACGTTTCTTGCAAATGCTGAAGATGACCGTCCGCATTCAACGCTTCTGCAACGTCCATGGCTAGACTGGATGCACTGCTAAATTCAGCTTTCACGTTTTTCAACTCGTGAATATTCTGGCGTTGGATCGTGTCGAGTGTATTGATGAGTCGTCCAAACTGCTCCTCGCGACGTTGATCGGTTTTCGAATACTGTTGGATCAAAAGCTCCATTCGGTCAGCCCATTCTTGGGCGCGACGGCTCTCGTAAAGCCCCATCGACAATAGCGTGCTTTCTTGCGCTGCACTGAGCGCATCGTAAATAGGACTCAAGCTGTTCTCATTAGTAGTAAAGCGATGCAGCAACTCGTTTTCCATGAAACTGTTGATCCTAAGTACTATTCCTTCATCGCGACGCTCGACCAGGAAACGAATTAGCATCGTGCTGATCGACGCTGTCAAAGCAGCGCATGTCGTGTTGAAAGCCGTGCCGATACCACTTACGATTTCCGGGATTTTTTCTGCCAGTTCGGAGGCGGATAAGCCGCTCAGGGCAGATCCAAAGTGTACGACTGTTCCTAGCAACCCAAGAATCGGCAGCAACGCGGTCACGAATTTCGGGAAACTATACCGAGCAAAAATTTCCTCGGAATCTTGTGATGCGAGGTCGTTCAAATATTCTCGGAATCCATCTGCCGACTGTCGCTCACTGACGAACGTGAGTGCTGATCGCAGCCTCCTGGCCATCATCGTGTTCTGCAAAACTTTCGGTCCAGATTTCGCATGCTCCAGCAAGATCGAAGCGTTCGACGGCGATTCTGTACCATGCCGTCGCGGAATCCAATCGTACCTAGTACCCGCAGCGTTCACTCGCGTTTCCAAAAAGGAAAGCAATAACTGAGCGTTGACCCAAAAAAACAAACCAACAATCGCATATTCCGTAATGTGCTCGGTGGTGTATGTATAAATCACCGTGCCATGAAACGCGGGCAGAAACATTACGGCATAGAAAGCTAAAGTCGCCAAAACGCCTAAAGCAAACGATTTCGAAGTATTTGGGATCGACGCTAAATTTCGGAGAATATGCATAAATTGGATTCCTTTGGTTGAACTGCGACAGGACTGTATCAAAACTCATCCCGTCGTCACAATTCCAATACCATCGCAACCCAAGAAGTTTTGCATGCTTTTCAATTGGCCAATCGCGTCATTCATTTCACGAATCATTGAATCGATCCGTTGATACACCATCCAAAACGTGGAACCCATGGCATCGCAATTGGAGTTTTTCAGAATCTATATTGATTTTTGAGGTTGCTGCGAGCAGATTTTTCCGTTGCGAAAGGGTTGATAACCCAGCATTTTGATGCTCCATGGACCGGCTACGGTGTACTCGATTCCTCTCCAGTTGAATCGTTTAAGAAACAGACAGCAAACAAGTGCCCACGTATATGTCCACTGGGTCAGCCACGCTATCCACATCACAGTAATCCAATTCGATTTACCGGGCCAGGAAACATCTTCACCGCGAGCATTTGCGATAGCGCACACAGCCCGTTCCATCCACGGTAGCATGCTCGTCATGCAAACATGAAATGCGAGTAACGCCAAAAACACGAGCCCTGCACCAAGTAGATTCCCTTGCAATAGAAATGCAATGCAACTAAGCAGTCCCCACAAAATCATCAGCGCCGAACTGATACCATGTCCTACGACAAGCAACCAAAATGGATGGTAAAGCCTGGCCGACAGCAATTGTCGTTTGACCCAACTTTGGAATGACGCAACCGTGCAGCCCTCACGATTGATCATCATGAGCGATGGGACGAAGACTACCTTCTCGCCAATCGTGGACAATTGATTTCGAATCATCGTATCGTCGCCGTAAGCATGCCGCCAGCGGTCGAGAATACCTGCTCGCCGAATCGAGTCCAATTTGATGGCAAGTGTTCCACCCCAAGCGATCTCATACCAGTACATTTGGACAACGGCTGCTCCATTCCAAATATACCGCATCAAGGAGCCCTGGCTGCAATGAGTCGGCATATACCACCGATTTCCTGTCGCTGCGCCAATATGCTTTGGCACGAGCGCCGTGGCCAACTCGCGAAGCCAATTTAAGTGCGGAATCGTATCCGCGTCCAACATAGCCATAATTTCTGTCGATTCCAACAATCCTTCCACGGCTTGGACGAGACTTGAACATTTGAGGCTACACGTAGTCAACGGTGAAGTTAGTACTTCCACACGAAAGTTTTTGAACGAAGAGACTTCGAGGGCTTGTCTCAGGATGGGCATCGCCGGATCCTCAACATGGTCAACTAGGAAACGAACCTCGTAATTCGGGTAGTTCTGAGTCAGCAACCCATCGATGCACCTCGACAGGAACGGGTCGCCACCTCGTAAGCATAAAACGACCACCGCTTGGGGGCACGACGCATCCTCGAGCAGTGGTTGCTGCCATCTTCGCAAGCGAGAAACAAATCCAGCAACCAAGAGAAACTGGATCAATGTCGAAGCGATCAAGGTTCCTAAAAGTGCGACCAGCATAATGTTCATCGCTCGTGGACCTTGGAGGGGCTTAAGCTACCCTTAGAAAACACGTTCTCGAGTGCCCTGCGAGTGAGAGGCAAAGGCCGAAACGCACGACAAGGGAAACAGTTGCTCGACAGCATCACGTTGGTGCGAACCAGTTGGATTGCCTACGAGCTTTTTGAACTCAGTCACGCTAATACGCAACAGCGAGTCAGCATCCGAATGCACACCAGCGGTACAGACCAAGTTGCCATCAGGCATCAGTCCAAGAGTCCACTGTCCCCCTCCTGGTCCGGCCAAATCGATAGCCAAACGACTTTTGGTCTTGCTGTAACTTACATCATCTGCGACAGGAAACTCGCGAAAGTAATCAGCAGCTTGCCAATGAACGACGGGTTTGTCGATACGGCGTTTGCCCCAACGATCTTCTTCTCCATAACGAATATAGGTATGCAACATGGCTTCATCGATCGCTGGGCAAGGCATGTCACCAGCAAATCGCTTCAGATTCGTGCAGTCAAAGGTCGGATCCGTACTTTCGTAGTTGTTGTACATGGCCAAGCCCGGCAAAGATGCGGCTTCTAATTCGTTATAAGTCGACGGGTCTATCGGTCCATAACCAACATATTCCACTCCAGTCGAGTTGAAAAATTTATAGCCTGCATCGATCATCTGCCTCGCTGTCAAACAGTCGTCGGGCGCTAAATTGAAAGTCCGACCATGGGCCGCTCGATTGAAGTACAGACGCGTCATGACTTTGGAAACCCAGTCGACAGGAATGACGTTTCGTCGTTCATCGCCGTGTAGCGGCAGTCGCAACCGCGTCATGCGCACACCGTCAGGACCTATATGTTGACGCGGCACCAACAATGCCATCAGTCGAAGGTAAAGATAGATACCATGATATGTATTTGTGTAGCCGGTTTGCGAGTCACCAGAGATGACGGCTGGCCGATAAACGGTGAGTTTGTCAATGAATGCAGACTCGCGCACCAACAACTCGGCGCGTAGTTTGCTTTCTTCGTAATCGTTTCGGAATGCCTGACCGCAGTCGACTTCTGTTTCCAGGATCTTGCCCTGCCGCAAACCGCAAACATACGCGGTAGAAACGTAATGCAATTGTCGCAAACCGGTTGCTTGACATAGTTCCAGCATATGCTGAGTGCCGTCGAAATTCGTATGCCAAGGTTCCCCAGTGCCATCTGCGTGGAAGGTCAGAGATGCGGCGCTATGCATCATGGATTCGCAATGTCTCGCAACCCATCGCTTGTCATCGCCGCTGAGTCCAAGGCATGGTCGACGAATATCCCCCTCCAGCAAGACGGGACGAGGAAGAGTCGTGCCCGATTGCCGTTCCCAAAACTGAAGAATAGCTTCAACTCGGTGGGAAGCCGATTCTCGTTTGGAACCCCGAACTAGGAGAGCAAGCCGTTGACCGCCCTCCAAAAGATCGCGCATTAAATAACGACCGAGCAGTCCAGTCGAACCCGTTAATAAAAGATAACCAGTCAATTTTCACCTTTTCACGACTTGAAACGCAGGCACTAGGGGCTGCCTACTTTATTGAACCGCGTACCCTTCCCGTAGTCAAAACTCGAAGTCTGAAAAACTGCGGATATCGATGCGGTTCAAAAAACAACCCAAAGTAAGTAGCGGTACACTAGCGCCCGGGGCTCAGAAAAACCAGTGCCATGCACGGGAACGCCCCAAGATGGTAATCGGATTTTCCTGAATGTGGTCCGATCAGAGTGCTTTTTTAGACTTTGCAGAAAAAATCTACTCGAATACAGTCAAGGATTGCCGCTTAGGGAGTCTTGGCATCTTGGAATAGTTGAAAAGATGGACTT
>JAYVBW010000242.1:0-16834 GCA_043750255.1 Pirellula sp. | reverse complement strand
CACTTTGCAAAAGACTGGGTTCGCCTGAGTTAATGTGGGGCAGTCGCTCCGCCTACTGACGGAAACTCTAAAGCCTGCTGATGCGCAAAGAAGTTTTCTCAAGCAACATTCGAATTGCGTCGAAGCAGGAACCGTCTTGACCCGTGGGAGAAACTCCACTAAAACCCGTAGGTCGAAACATTCATTTTTTGGCTCCGTAGCCAAGTGGCTAAGGCAGCGGATTGCAAATCCGCCATCGTGGGTTCAACTCCCACCGGAGCCTTTCAACAGAAAACCCTGCTTTTTCCTCCATAATCCCAGGTAAACGCCGGGTTTTTCCGTTTGATGACGTGTGGTGGTTTGAGGATGTTAATGGCATGGTTTCGCACCTTACACGCACCGAGTCGCACCCTGAGTGCTGTTGAAATTGCTGTGGGTCTGCTGTACCTGTTTTTCGAGTTTCGACCGGTTGGGGTAAAGACCATCCAAATCAGATGGAACTAGTAGTTCAATGATGCCCATTAAATATCCCCTTAAAGATAGCTAAAATTAGCTAGATGTGTTCGAAGCGAGTTCCATCCTCTTGTCGCAGCTCAAAAGTCGGATTGAGCTGCACAGCGATTTTGCATTCAATTTCCCTGATCTCGCAACGATTCATATAGCTTTGCGGGTCCCAACAGAATCGCTTTCAATCCTTTGCGAATGGTTTCGGAACTCAGTGCTTGACTGCTCATTAGGTTGTGGGCGTCTAGGGCTTCCATGATGGCGTTCATCAGCGAATTATCAAGGTCCGGCGAATTGGCGAACTGCTCCTTGCTGTTGTTGAGCGCTTGCTGGATCAACACCTTGGACTCGAGCAGCTTGCCTAGAATGACGTTGTTAACGTACACCAATTTGTCGTTTTCGGTGAGCTCGCCTTTGAATAGGTCGTTTACCTTTTCGATGATCTCGTTTAGGTACGCTTTTTGCTTTTCTTGAATCGAGCCACTGCCGGCAGCGGTGATCGGGGCTAGTGCTGGAAATTCGGTCCCTGGCAACTTCAATTGCTGCTTGCCTTGGTTCTTTAAGTTGTGGTGGGTTAGCATCACACTGGACAAGTCGACGCCATCGCGTTCTCGTCCGAATTTCAATAACGGGATCAGACGCTTAAAAAAGATCGATCGCTTTTCGATGTCCGTGTTTCCGTAGTCGAATATCTGCGACAGAAACGCATAAAGCCGATGGAATGTTCCCATGTCCGCTCGGAATAGGAGCAACGCATCCATCTGGTCCTTTGCGGCGGCGGCCGCCTTGACGTCTTTGTTGGCTGTTGCCGCTTTGAATTCTGCTTGCGCTGCTTTGAACTGCTTGAGAAGTCTATCTGCCACTGGGGCGATGGCGGCTTCCAACTGGGCTTGTTTTGCGTCCGGATTGAGTTCGACGAAAACAACGCGATTGACTTCGAACTCGTCATAGAAACCTGTTGAATCGATTTTGGACCGTAGATCCAACACGATGTGCCGATCGGTGATTCCTGATAGCGTCGCAGTCGTGTAGTAGGTCTTGAACGCTGCCAGGACTTCTTCGGGTTCATTGACGAAATCGAGCACGTAGGTTGTGTCCTTGCCAGGATAAGCCCGATTCAATCGGGATAGCGTTTGGACGGCTTGGATGCCGGCTAAGCGTTTATCGACGTACATCCCGCAGAGTAGCGGTTGGTCGAAGCCGGTTTGGAATTTGTTCGCAACCAACAGTATTTGGTACTCGTCATCTTTGAATGCCTCTCGAATATCGCGACCCTTTAGGTTCGGGTTCAACGACTTGCTGTTTTCGGTGAATGGGTCCGGGGATGATTCTGTATCGATTACTTCACCTGAGAATGCGACCAAGGCTTTGAGCGGATAGCCCTTGTCATTGATGTAGGCTTGAATGGCAAGCTGCCATCGGACCGCTTCAAGTCGGCTGGCAACGACCACCATGGCTTTCGCTTTGCCGGCAAGCAATGGCGAAACCAACTCGCGAAAGTGCTCGACGATGATTTGGACCTTTTGCGAGATGTTGTATGGGTGGAGTCGGACCCAACCCATGATCCCCTTCATCGCCGCGCTGCGTTCGACTTGTTTCTCATCGAATTCCTTGCCGTTGTTCGCTAACTTAAACGCCAATTTGTAAGACGTGTAGTTCTGCAAGACGTCGAGAATGAACCCTTCCTCGATCGCTTGACGCATCGAGTACACATGAAAGGGAGCGGGCAAGTTGCCTTCGCCGGAGGGCTGCTCGGGGTTGGGGCGACGTCCGAACAACTCCAGCGTCTTGGCTTTGGGGGTGGCGGTGAAAGCAACGTAGCTGATTCCGGAGATACTGGCGCGCGTCGACATTTCAGCGGCAAGGATGTCTTCAGTACTGACCTCGCCACCGTCCTCTAGTTCGCTCTGCTCCTCGACCGATAGGACACTCTTTAGTTTCTTGGCTGCCTCGCCGGTTTGCGAACTGTGGGCTTCGTCGGCGATGACTGCAAACCGCTTGCCCTGCGTGGTTAGCTCCAGCATCTTTTTTTGCAGGGCAGGAAACGTTTGGATGGTGCAAACGATGATCTTCTTGTCGCCGGAGAGAGCTGCTGCGAGATCTGCGCTTTTGCTGCCACCATCCCCCTTGATGATTGCGACGACGCCGGTTGTACGTTCGAAATCCCGGACCGCATCTTGCAATTGACCATCGATGACATTCCGATCGGAAATTACCAATACCGAATCGAATACTTTTTCATTACTGGCATTGTGCAAATCGGCGAGGAAGTGTGCTGACCAAGCGATCGAGTTTGTCTTCCCAGAGCCAGCACTGTGTTGGATCAGGTACTTCTGCCCTGGTCCTTCGGCGAGTACGGCGGATTGCAATTTACGAGTGACATCGAGTTGATGGTATCGAGGAAAGATGTAACTCTCGATCTGCTTCTTCTTGTTCTTCTTGGCAACGACGTATCGTCCGATGATTTCCAGCCAACTCGTTCGTTCCCAGACTTGTTCCCAAAGGTATGCGGTTCGGTGCCCGAGCGGATTGACTGGATTGCCGGCTGCGCCGTTATCACCCAGGTTGAAGGGCAAGAACGCGGTCTTAGCACCCACGAGCTTCGTGGTCATGTGGACTTCGCTATTGCTAACCGCAAAGTGAACCAATGCCCCAAAAGGAAACGAAAGCAATGGTTCTGGATTCTGCCCCCTGGGCAATGGGTTGCGATCGAGTCGGAATTGGTCGATTGCGTCCTGGATGCTCTGTGTGAAGTCGGTTTTCAGCTCGACGGTTGCAATGGGGAGTCCGTTGAGGAACAGGACCAAGTCGATACTGTTTTCATTGTGCAGTGAGTAACGAACTTGGCGGACTATTCGCAGTCGGTTGGCGGTGTAGCGAGCCATGATTAGCGGGTTGATTTCGAGAGCCGGCTTGACTTGCATCATGGACAGTTTGCTGCGTTGTCCGAGCATCTCGAAGCCATTGCGAAGCACCTCGAGCGTACCGCGTTGGTTGATCGAGTCACGCAGCCGGCTAACGATCACTTCGCCAGCGTTAGCACCATGGCTCTTGGTGGCAGCATCCCAAGCTTCCGGTTGCGACTCTTGAAGCCAAGCGAGCACATCGTCAGGAAACAGCGCCCGAGCCCGATCGTATCGACTAGCATCGCCATCGGCATAAAGCCAACCGTTGATTGCAAGATGCTCGCAGATGGCTTTTTCGAAGTTGATTTCAGTGTGGATGGTCATGCGCCAGTGGATCTTTTGGAAAGAACCATCCGAACGTCAAGCTTTTCCAGCATGTCATATGGATTCACGAATGGGACTGCAAACTGTTTGCAAACATCAGGAAGCTTGATGTTGTTTTTTGACTCTGGAGACGATACTTCGTAACTGCAAACTGAATAGCCATTCACCTTTGCGTAGGCGACCAACCATCCATCTGCGCTAGAAGCGAAATGGGATTGTGCTTCAGAATACAACTGACTCAATGATACAACCCACTTCGTGATCGTTGCAAAAACTTGAATCACTTTTGAGTCCACTGTCCCTTTGAAAAAGGAGACCGGGACCTTGTTCTTCGTCCATGCACTTAGATCATCTTTTCCTCGGAGCAACTCTTTTCGGACTTGCATAATGCTGGCAACATGTCCGGAGTCATGATGATTGAGAATTGCCGTCCAGTAAGCTGGGCAGAACTTAAATCGATAGTGCTGCCGATGAGCACGAATAAAAGTATCTGCATCCAAGAGGTACTTGAGCTTATCAGTCATTGGCTATCCTGAGTCTTCAGGAATGCGACGTACTTGTCGAATGTACTACCGTACAATCTCGTTAGGTCGTAGGCTTGCTGATAGGACATTCGCCCCATTTCCGCTGCAGCAATGACAGCCTTTCCGAATCGACGACCAAGCCTTGCATTTTGAGTCAAGTAGAAATTCCCACCCGATTTTTTGTGATTGCCAATTCGATTTAGTTCGTCCATGTAGGATTGGTAGAACCGGAAGAATGCGTCGGCGTTGATAAGTCTCAAATCTTTGGCGCGCCGAGCAACAACGATTGGACTCACTTTAAATCGGCTTGCAAGCGACTGAAATGGCTTTGGTTTACTTTCAACGGTCGTCCAAATTGCTCGCAACTTTGCTTCTGGCACAAGAAATTCAGCGGCAACGCGATTGCAAAACTTTTCGACATCTTCTGGACCTGGTTGAAGCAAAGGTAGATTGACCAGTGCATCTTCGCCGATCCAAATGTGAGCTAGTTCATGAACTAGCGTGAACATTTGGGCTGCTTTGCTATCGGCACCGTTTACAAAAATCAAGGGAACGATCGGGTCGCTCAAAACAAAACCACGAAATTCTTCAGGATTCAGTGCACGGTTAGTGCTGTTTCCAACGACTCCATTGACAAAAACCAGTATGCCGGCAGCTTCGATTTTCTTGATCAGAAACCGCAACGCCTCTTCCCAGGTTGTAGTTCTGGGTGCCCAGTCAGATTCGAGGTTTAGCCATCGGGAAATACTTTCAACTGTCTCAACTAAGGAACTGTTTATGCTCTCCGAATTCACAAACGGTAATGCGACATGTCCTTCGTCAATCAAAAAATCTCGCATCCAAGATTGCCGGCGCATCATGTCTTGAACTGTTTCAATCAGGTTCGGACTTGGTCGTCTGACGCCCTTGTCTTGCATCGTGCGATAGTCGGGGATTGGTAGCTTCTCAACGGGTGGTGCGTCGAGAAATAGGTAACCAAAGGGAACCATGGCCTTCTTCGCAAATGCTTCAAGCTTAACGAAGGTCGGTTGTTTCTCATCCTTGATCCATTCGGAGACGGCTGCTGGAAAATCCGACAACGACATTCCGGACCGGTCAACAGCCCAACGTATCATTTCGGGTTTTATTGGGACAACGTTTGCCATGGATCTTGAAATCGAGTTTTCGGCTTAAAACGACTATAACCGTATGAGCAGCTTTGTATTCTAACATTCGGCTTTCGCTGGGCCGACCTCAGTTCTTCTCGGTTTTTCAGCCACGTCTGAATTGATCAGGAAAGTCGGGTAGAGAGCCAAAGAATTCGACTGCCGATCGGTCATTGTTGCCTATTGGACATTCCGATTCCTCCGTCCCGGAGTTACGTGGCGCACTGTCCATTGCCAAGAAGATAACTTCGGTTTTTCGATTGCGCATTTCTGGCGGGACCTCAATCACGTTGGCAAGATGCTCATGAATTTGTCGAATAGCGATCATTGGAAATCTCTCCGTGGACGGGTTGCGAGCTTCACTCAATATAGCCAAGTATACACCGACAGCAACAAAACCGAATCATGAACGCTCAGTTTCGAGCAACCCTCGCACGTCGATCTTGCCGGTGACGGCGGCGGAGATTAGGGCGGTTCGGCGTTCTTGCAGCAGCTCGATACTTCGCTCGGCTTCGGCGGTTAGAGCGTCGAATGCTTTGCATCTTGCAGAAAGGAAACGAACGATTTCTCTTTGTTCTTTAATAGGAGGTACAACGCAAAAAAAGCTTTTCATCGCCGATTGTGGAAGGTTGTTGGCAAGTCCCTCGGCACCGCTAATCGCGCGTTCAATTTGAGATCTCATTACTCGTGAATTGAAAACCGCTACAAAATACTCCGAATCAATGTTTGTCTCTGTCAGAATGCGAAAAATCTTGTCCGATAGCATTAGTTTAGATCGTGTCGCATTAATGTACGCCGTTGAACCAACAAGTTCCGGCGAGCCACTTGCTCGTGACATGAGCACATCGCCTGTACGGATCTCGTATTCAAGTAGCGGCGATAGTGTTTCTGGCAATGCCTTGTTTTCCTGCTCCACGAACACACCTCGATCAACAATTCGATCTTGTTTAGATATGGTATGGCGATTCCAGCCTTCTGTAGCTCCTCGATACAGCCCCAAATCGTGACTGTTTCCTTCGGATTCTTGTAAATTGACTTTCCATTGTCTAAGAGCATGTCCTTGAGTAGCAACTCGACTGAGTTGCACACATGGAGGATGAAGAGTTTGCGATCTAGCTCGTCGCGTCCGACAAAGTGGGTAACGGAATGCCCAAGCAATTCCATGGCGGACTGAAAAAGTGGTGATTCTAGAGCCATACAACTTTTCTTCGAGGACGAACTTGTTATTATTCCGGTTTGGGATAGTTGTCGCTGAATTTATCGGAGTTATCCCTGATCTGTCAATTTAATTACCCCTGATTCTGTCCAGTCATCCGGGTTTCTATTTCCATAACGCATCCGGTGCGAATCAGGGATAATTAATTAAACCGGCTCCGTTGGTCTTCTTGCTGAACGCCAAGACGTTGTAGATCGGCGGAGCGAAGACGTCGGAAAAGTGACTTTGGACGATTTCGGAATATCTTCTAAAATCGGCAAGAGTGCATCCATTGTCGTATGCGCTGGAACTTCAATCGCTTCGCTGTCGATGCTTAATGCTCCACACGGATTCCTGGCTGGTCCTCCCTTAGAGTCTATCGATCTCTCGCTCCGCGACCCTCAATCCAGACAATATCGGTCCGAGAATTCCTAGCGAGTAGTGGTCATTCATAGAAATGGAGTCGAGAAGCTTTTCGACAGCCAGCTGGCTATTCCGAACAGAATCAATTGCGACCGTTAGACACATGGTTTTCTCGTCCGGAATCGCTGTGCCTTTATAGTCAGTCGATTCTGACTGCTGTTGAATCTGCTGTGGGTTATCTTCTTTCCCTGTGTTTTCGTTGGTGTCAGGCGGATTGCAAATCCGCCATCGTGGGTTCAACTCCCACCGGAGCCTTTCAACAGAAAACCCCGCTTTTTCCTCGGTAATTCCAGGTAGGTAACTAGTCCGCTACTATTGCATCTTTGTTTGGTTTGGCTTTCCAGTCGGTAGATGACTTCACGGGCGATGCCGCATCGTTCGGACATTTCAGCAAGGCTTAATCCAAGCTTCTCGCGTTCGGCTTTGAGCGATGCAAAGATGCTTGCCAGCTCTGCCCGATTGTCTCGAGCTTCCTTGAGTTTGGCTTTTGCCTCGATCATCTGACGCAAGGCTTTCAACTCGGCTTCGCGTTTCGGCGAATTCGTCTTGATGATCCGGTTGGGCTTTGGGGCAATCTTGCTCGCTTGGGATTTCTTCTTGTCAGCTGGTTTGGTCATCGGTCCGACTCCTTACTCGCTTGGGCGGCAATCAAGGAACCGCAATAACCTAGAAAGAAAATGCCTTGTATCAATTCGGATTTACGCGAAAATACTTTTCTTCAAAAAAGTCATTGACCTAACGTGTCAGTCGCTGATGGCCTAATTATGAATGCGCGTTCCATTTGCATTCTTTTTTGGGTAAACAACTGTGCAAGGAGGTGATTTTGTTTATGGCTACCACCAAAATTCCATTTCGTCAGCGTCGTCCGCTCCTCGAGCAAGCGCAATCCATCCAATTTCATTATCTTGGTTGGTCAGGTCCTATACTCCACGCTGCCTGTGATTATTTGCAAAAGCAATATACTCGAGGCAACAAATGGGACATGGATCAGTGTTTGCTCGTCCTCCCTGGCGGATTCGCCGGTCGCCGAATGACGCAGCTAATGGCGACCCGAGCCAGTCAGAAATCGTTGATCCTCCGGCCACCTGAGTTACTCACCATAGGAACCCTCCCGGAAAAACTTTATTCCGCCAAATTTCCTTTCGCTGGCGACTTAGAACAAGTGCTCGCTTGGACCAAGGTCTTGCGAGCAGCCGACCACGAACTGCTCAAGCCCCTATTATTCGAAGTACCGGATTCTGCCGAACTAAGACCATGGATGGATTTGGCTCGCATTCTCAGTACTCTCCACCGTGAACTCTCGTCCGATCTGGTCGATTTCGACGACGTGGTGAACGAACTCAAAGGCACTCCCGAAGAAGTTCGTTGGCAAGTCCTTTCGAAACTTCAGCGTGACTACCTAGATGAGTTGCATATCGCTGGCCTTTGGGATGTTCAATCCGCTCGGCGGTTCGCTATCGACAACAACGAAGTGAGGACCAACAACGAAATCATTTTGGTGGGTGCGGTTGATTTGAATCGCGCTCAGAGAAGATTCCTTTCGTCCGTATCCGACAGCGTGCGTGTCTTGATCGGCGCTCCAGAATCCTACGCCGCTGGTTTCAATCAAGACGGAACGTTAGCTTCAGAATACTGGCAAGATATTGAAGTGCCGATAGATGAGGAGCAGTTGCACGTTCGTTCGAGCGCTAACGACGCTGCAATGGAACTTGCCACTCAACTTGCCAATCTCGGTAGCGACTACTCCGTCCAAGACATCACCGTCGGGATCCCGGACCCACAAATCGTGCCAGCTCTACAAGAGACATTAGCCCGCGCAGGCGTAACGCTTCGGTATGGCCCTGGCACCTCAGTCGCCCAAACTCCGCCGATGCAAGTTATCGAGCTGATCGGTGACTATTTGATCGATGGCTCTATTGATGTTTTTAGCAGTCTTGTCCGTATGCCAGCCATTTACGATTGGCTGGTTCGCTCAGTCATTGAGGAGTCGGGGGAAAATCTACTACCCAACGATTTCTTGGCTCGCTTGGATGAGTATCAGCAGTCGACGCTTATTCGCAGTGTGAATGTCCCAGAATGGCCACAAGGAAAAGGGCAAGACATTTTCCAGGCGGTCCTGAAAAAGCTTGACGAATGGTTGAAGCCGCTTAGGATGGTCAACGCAAAATTGACTTTATGGGCAGGGCCGCTTCGACAGGTTATCAAGTCGATATACGAAGGGGTGCAAGTCGATCGCAACGATGTCGCGGGTAATCTATCGTTGCGAGCTTGCAGTGAAATAAATCAAGCGCTTTCGAAACTGGCCGAGCTTCCAACGAATCTCGATACTCCAGTAACGTTTCAAGAAACGTTGGCTTGGCTACAGAGCCAGCTTGAAACAGTCAATGTACCACCGCCGCAAGACGCGTCCGCCATTGAAATGCTTGGCTGGCTGGAACTGACGCTCGACGATTCGCGTGTCCTGATGTTGACAGGCATGCACGACGGGATCGTACCAGAGAGCGTCAACGGAGATGCGTTTCTGCCAAATCAACTTCGATCCGATCTCGGGTTGATGGACAATGCTCGACGCTACGCACGAGATTGCTATGCCATGCTGTCGATGCTCCATACGCGAGAACGGTTCGACCTAGTTCTCAATCATCTCAGTCTCGATGGCGACCCACAGACACCAAGCCGATTGCTTCTAGCGGTTTCCTCGGATTTGCTTGCTCGACGTGTAAAACTATTGCTTTCGCCCAAGGAAACGGCCGACGATCAGCTCATTTCGGATACGTGGGTGCCTCGCGATGGTCAAACCAACATTCCGATCCCCATTCCGGACGCCAGCAAACTCGTTCGCGATATGGCGGTCACCGATTTTAAAAAGTACGATCAGTGCCCTTATCGTTTCTATCTAAATCGAGTCGAAAAAGTCCGAGCTTTCGAACATGATCGGTTAGAACTTGACGGCGGCGGATTTGGTGATCTGTTGCATTTGTGTCTAGAGGGGCTTATCGATTCGCCTGTGGCTGAGTCCACCGATGCGAAGGCGACTGCGGATTGGCTTACCGAAAACCTCAAGGCGATTGCCAGGAAGAAGTTTGGGTTGACGCCGATGCCCGCACTACAGATCCAGCTTGAGCAAGCGGTGCGTCGCCTCGAAGCGTTTGCAGAACATCAAGCGGCGCAGATCGCAGATGGTTGGCGAATCAAGTACATCGAACACAAAGTCGAAAAATCGCATGGTATCACGCTCGACGTCGACGGTGAGTCGATGATTTTGCATGGTCGTATCGACCGAATCGATCACCATCCTCGCGATGGTCGGTTTGCTGTGTGGGATTACAAAACCGGCGACCGCGCTGGCAAACCAAAA
This sequence comes from Pirellula sp., assembly GCA_043750255.1. Classification (GTDB taxonomy): domain Bacteria; phylum Planctomycetota; class Planctomycetia; order Pirellulales; family Pirellulaceae; genus JBKCUI01. The sequence continues at coordinate 6,476 of JAYVBW010000242.1, read as the reverse complement.
GAAGCGCACTTGAGACCGAACGGAACATGGACCGATTGGCAATTACCTCTTTATGGGCTGCTAATTCAAACGCTGAAAATCGAAGACTTATCGAAAGTCAGCTTCGGTTATATTCTGCTCCCAAAGAATCCTGCCGAGACGCAGTTCCTCATCGCGGACTTCAAGCCGGAGGAACACCGCCAGGCTATCGAATCTGCCAAGGGGATTGCTCGCAAGGTAATGGCGGGCGAGTTCTGGCCACCCAAATACAAAGGCATCTCGAACTTCGATGAAGCCAATGCCATCACGCAGCTCCCGGTCGTTCGACGTTGGGATGCAACGACGGCGAACCAAGAGCGAGAAACCGAGCGTCAACTAGAATTGGCCGCTGCGATCCATCCGATACGTAACATCCAAATGGATAATGCGTCGGATGCGGAGTTGATGACCCTCGAAAGCAAGAGCAAGCTTCGATTGGATCGCTCGCATGTTGCACTTTATGCTAAACGGCGTAAGGACGCCGAACGACCACCGAATAAACTCCAATTGGAAAAGCATCTCGCACAAGGCCATGCGGACAAAGATTGGTTCTCGCCTCAAATGATCTTGGCCTCGGCGGGGACCGGCAAGACTTATAATTTGGCTTCGCGAGCGCTGCGGCTGCTGTTTACCGATCAAGAGCTCGACTCGATCCTGGCCACGACATTTACTAGGAAGGCGGCGGGCGAGATCCTTCATCGAATACTTTCGTGGCTGGCCGATGCTGTTGAAAGCGATGAAGGCTTCCTTCGTTTGGTCGGCGTCCTGAAGCCACTGGAAATCACACACGACACCGTTCGCTATCAACTTGGTCGGCTATGTTCGCATCTGCACCGATTTCGAGTAAGTACGCTAGACAGTTTTTACTCGCAACTTGCTCGCTCCTTTGCACTTGAGTTAAAATTGCCGCCCGGATGGACGCTGTCCGACCCATTTCAAACGGATCAATTGCAGCAAGAAGCGATCAGTCGCATGTTTGACACGATGGACCGATCGGCGCTCAAGTCGCTGGTGTCGCAATTGTCCAAGGGAGAAGCGACTCGCGGTATTCGTCGCGAAATCGAGAACGTCGTATCGACCGGTTACGATCTCTTTCGAAGAACGAACGAAGAGGCTTGGAACCAGCTTACTGTGCCGATGGGGCCTACTGCGGATCAAATCGACACCGCCCTCAGCGTATTTCGCGCATCGCAGTTGGAACATAAAGGCTACGCGGCAGCTCGCGATAAAGCCGTTTTTAAATTGGAGTCGGGTGAATGGGGCGAGTTTCTCGGACTGACTTTGGTTCAAAATGCTGACAATAAGGTTGCGAAGTACTCGTCCAAGGAATTACCTGACGAGACAGTCAAAGCACTGTTGACGTTAGCAAAGAAATCGGCAGTTGAGGAATTGGCGAGTCGCCGAGCGCAGAACGAAGCAGCCTATCGCATGCTGGCCAATTACCATGAACAGCTCCAATGGGTAAAGTCGCGTCGACGCATTGTCTCGTTTGATGATATTTCGGAACGGCTCTCTAAATGGATGCAAGAGACAATTGCCAAACACCAGAACCATGACCACATTACCCTGGGCTCGATGGCGACCAGAGGCACGAAAGCATTGCCTGAGAGCAGAGTGGATGATGTCGCCATGATTGGAATTGCATACCGCTTGGACTGTCCGATCAACCACTTGCTGCTTGACGAGTTTCAAGACACTTCTCCAATGCAATGGAACATTATCAAACCGTTTGCAGAAGCGATTGTTGAGGGATCGAACAAGGATAAATCTTTTTTTTGTGTTGGGGACAGCAAACAAGCGATCTACGGCTGGCGCGGTGGCGTCTCAGAGATCTTTGAATCGGTCGGCAAGCAGATTGATCATGTCCGCCAAGAAAAATTGGTTAAGAGCTACCGTAGTTCGCCCGTTGTAATCGATTTTGTGAACTCCGTGTTCACGCAGCTAGCCAAACACGATCGCTACTACAACGATGACGAATCGGAAATCATCGCCAGCGATACACAAGCGGTAACCGACTGGATGAGCCGGTATTTTTCCAACCACGAGACCTCGCGAGATCAGTTGCCCGGTTACGTCGAGTTTCGTAACGCGGACTGCGAAAAGAACAAAGACTCCGCAGGGGAGGAAAGCAGCTATGGACTGCTCGATGAAGTTGCTGACCGAATCGCCGATTTGCACAAAAAGTCGCCGCAAGCCGAAATCGGAGTTTTAACTCGGACCAATCGGGACGTTGGACGAGTGATAGGACTGCTGCGGGATCGTGAAGTCGAGGCAAGTCAGGAAGGTGGCAATCCGCTGGTCGATTCGGCTCCCGTACTGCTCCTGTTGAGTACCTTGAAGTTGGCGAATCATCCATCCGACTCGTTGGCCTATTTTCATGTTAGCCATTCTCCATTGATGGAGCGATTGTTAGGAGATGTTTCTGGCGAGTGCGTGGCGCTATCCGCTTTTTTTCGACAGCATCTTTCGGACTTCGGATTCGGTAGGACCCTTGGGTTTCTTGCCAATTTGATTGCGAACGAATGTACTGGACGTGATCAAGATCGACTCAAGCAGTTCGTTCAGTTGGGATACCGGTTTGACGCGATGCGAAACCAACACATCAATGACTTCGTCGAGTACGTCGAGCGACAAAAGGTGTCGCTTCCCGGCATGAGCAAGGTTCGAGTCATGACGATCCATCAATCGAAAGGGCTTGAGTTTGACGCTGTATTTTTGCCGACGCTGGATCAAACCATTATTTCTCGACCGCCTACGTTTGTGGCGATGTACGAGGATCGTACTAAGCCGCCGATCGGTGTCCTGCGCTACATGAATCGCGACATTCAAAAGTACCTAGATGACTCCTGGCGGATCGCATTCCGGGAGTTTGCGAACCAGCAGTTGTCGGAGGCCTTATGTGTTTTCTATGTGGCTCTGACCCGAGCGCGACATGCTCTGTACCTATACACTTCGCCGTCCTCAAGCCCCAAAAAACGTTGGGGATCGGTATTGCATTCGATCTTTGCTGGTCCTGGGCAAAGCGAGCAAGCCGGGATCGTGGTTCGGAGTTTTGGCAAAGAAGATTGGTACGCATCACTCGAGCCAATGGTTATCGATATAACGGCAGAAGAACTCGCTGCAAACCTTGAGGTGCCGCCAGTCCGCACGATTCAATTAAAACGGGATGCGGCATCCGTTTGGCGAATGCCATTGCTTCGTCCGAGCCAAAATTCTTTGCCGACGTTTGTCGATTTGGCATCCCAGTGGTCTGACGACAATTTATCGGGTGCCGTCATCGGCAAGCTAGTGCATCTTTGGTTTGAAGAGATTCGCGGCTGGATTGAGGACTACAAGCCGAACAAGAAGCGGCTCAAGGAAATCGCTGCAGCAACTCTAACACAGGAAGAGATGGGACAGGTCAAGCTCAACGACTGGGTGGATCGATTCGTAAAGTATTGCGAAATGCCTTCGGTGTTGCAGGCGTTGAGTTCAGATCGGTATCGGCCTTGGCACCAGCCACGGGTGCTCCATTTGGAGGTGACCAACGAACGTCGTTTGTTGCAAATCGTTGACGGTCAGTTGTTGAGTGGCGTGATCGATCGATGCGTTCTGGGCTTTGACAGTGATCGCGTGGTTCGGGCAGAGATCTTGGATTTCAAGACCGATCGCAAACCAGAGTTGTTAACGGTTGCGGAATGGTCAAGAGAGAGAGCGGAGCATCACGGCACTCAGTTGCGCTCTTATCGTCGCGTTTTGGCGGACCAGTTTGGACTCCATTCGAATGACATCCAGCTAACACTTTTGCTGTTGAGTGAAGACATGCAAATCGAAATTCTGTAATGTGGCCCCGCGGCTCCGTCCGCGGGACCTGCTTTCGGCAGCACGACGGACCTGCTTTCGGCAGCAAGGATGTGTTGATTTCGGCAGCGGGCGGAGCCGCTGCCCCACGGTTTATAGCTGGCTGATTTCGGCGAAGCTTTGTTTTAACGATGCATACAAGCGTTGGTAAACTGGGAATGCAGCATCGTACTTCTTTTGCGATGGCTTCTGTGGCGAAATCTTATCAACAACGTGTATGGTCGCTTTGCATGCCTCTTCGATATTCTTGTAGGCACCGTTCCCAACTGCAGCCAGCAACGCTACACCGTATGCAGGTCCTTGTTCCGCGTTAATAGTGCACACTTTTTGGCCAAACGTGTCAGCCAGAATTTGCTTCCATAGTGGGCTTTTTGCCCCACCGCCACTTGCGCGAATTTCCTTCACTGGAACTTGTAGTTCTTGAAGGATATGAAGGCTTTCTCGCAATGAGAATGCAACACCTTCCATCACTGACCTTGCCATGTGACCTCGCGTATGCTTGTTTGTCAAACCGATGAAGCAGCCTCGTGCGTTGGGATCAGCATGGGGTGTACGCTCCCCGGCAAGATAAGGCAAGAAGAATAATCCATCGCTGCCAGCGGCAACGGCTGACGCCTCTTCGTTGATTATTTTAAAAGGATCGTTTCTCTTTTTCTTGGCAAGCTCAGTGCAAAGTTGGCTTACAAACCATTGCAGTGAGCCTGCTGCGGACAACGTGACCCCCATCATGTGCCATTTGCCATGAACCGCATGACAGAATGTATGCAGTCGACCTTGAGCATCGTATTGCGGCTCATCGCTATGGCAAAACATCACTCCGGACGTCCCTAGTGACGCGGTGAGAACCCCTTGCTTGACGATTCCGTTTCCAACGGCTCCTGCTGCACAATCGCCCGCACCCCCGACCACCTTACAATCCGAGGACAGCCCTAGTTCTGCGGCGACGTCGGGCAAAAGAGTTCCTGTCACTTGTTCTGATTCGAATACGGGAGCAAGGATCGAAGGGTCGATATCCAGCTTTCCCAGTAACTCCCGTGACCAAGTGCGATTCTTGACGTCCAGCAACAGCATTCCGCTCGCATCGCTTGCATCGGTCGCAAAGACGCCGGTCAATCGACGGCGAATATCGTCCTTCGGCAAAAGGAGATGAGTGAGAGCATCGTAATTTTTTGGCTCACGATTTCTCAACCAAAGCAGCTTGGGGGCCGTAAAGCCTGTCAGAGCGGGATTGGCCACCATTTTAATGAGGGCTTCACGACCGCCTGCCTTCGTTGTTATTTCTTCGCATTCCGCCACGGTGCGTTGATCGTTCCAGAGCAACGCGGGCCGAATCACGAACCCTTTTTTGTTGAGAAAAACGGAACCATGCATTTGACCAGACAATCCTATCGCCTTTATGTCCGACTTCTTTGCTTTGCTCGTTTTGACGACTGCTTTGATCGTTTTTTTGACCGCTTGCCACCAGTCTTCTGGGTCCTGTTCCGTCCAAAGTGGCTTGGGCATCTGAATTGGATACTCTGCGGTCGATTCGGCCAAGATCGTGCCGGTTTCGTCCATGATTAGGCTTTTGGTGCCGGAGGTACCGATGTCAACGCCAATATAAAGTGCCATAAAGTAGCCTTGGTAGGGAATTGAAATGATTGATCAAAAGTCCGAACTGCAAATCGTAATTGTCCAATTTGCATGTTTGCATACTATACTGTTGCAAATCCAAGAACAAAATCGGGAGGCAGGAGTTTAATGACACATCCTATGAAGGCAGAGGCACACTTTCGATGCCGGTGAAAATCATGGGGAAGTTAGGGTTCCTAGCCGTCGTTTTAGCGTTGATAAATGGTTTGGGATGCGAATCTGGCTCGAATAAACAGGAGCTAGTTGCCGAGCCAGCCGCTTCATTGCGACCGGCCTTGAAGATTTGGATTGTGGACGCACCTGAAATCGAAAAGGAAATTTCGGTTCGGTGGCAAGCCGCTTCGGATCAGGCCTTGAAGATCGAGCATGTTCCTGCGGACCGAATTGCAACGCGTGAACCCTTTAACGCAGACATAGTAATTTATCCTGGGGTACTGCTGGGGGACTTAGTCCAGAAACAAGCGATTGGACGGTTGCCGACTCAGGCGATGGCGAAACAGTTAAATCAGGCCGCAGATCTTGTAACCAACGAAAGCGGTGGGGATTCGTGGCCACCACGTTGGCGAAGCATTGTGACTTATGGCGGTCAAATTTATGCGGTCCCGTTGGGTGCGACCCATCTAGGAGCGGTCATGCTGGGATTGGACTCCGGCCCTCTTAAAGTGTTGGATAGTTTGTTGAGCAACAGCCGAGATTTAAACTCACAATCGATGGAACAATGGACGCTTTTTCTTGATCAAGCGGAGACTGTATTAGCGACTAGCCTCGACGAGCGCCGAAAAACACTTGAAGATTGCCTTTCAAAAATTAGACCAGAAGAAAAGGCATGGGTGGTCGATCGTTTCCTGTTTATTGCGTCAACCACGAACGCCCGAAGTCGAGGGCTTTTCGATCTTGTGAAGATGGAAGCTCGATTGAACCAACCGGATTTCAGTAATAGTGCGAAAGTTTTGTCGAGGATGGCCCATTTATTCCCTGAAACGATC
>JAYVBW010000241.1:0-3854 GCA_043750255.1 Pirellula sp. | reverse complement strand
AGCTCAGGAAGAGAAAAAGCCGTTGGTTGTGTTGGTCGGCGCCAATTGGTGTGCGGCTTGCCGAACAATGAAGTCGGAGACGATCCATCCCATGAAGGGTGCGGGGGATTTCAAGGAGGTTGTCTTTACCCACGTAGATAAAGACATTCAGCCAGAAATCGCACAACAACTTATGCAGGGAAACACCTTGCCTCAAATAGTTGTGTTTTGCGAAAGCGATCAGGGGTGGAAACGTTTTTCATTGACCGGTATGCAAAGCGAGCGACGGGTTAAGGAACTGATTCGCAAGGCTTCCGAGATTCTTCCGTTGCGGAGGTAGTCCCACGATTTTTTTGTCGATTGAATTCGTTCCCAGGATCAAGCCGGATCAAGCCTGGGAACGGCACGGCACTGGCGTTGAAAGGGGATTCATGATCCAATTTTTGGAAACACGATGAGGCGACAGTTAGCAAAATATTGTCGTAGTCGAGATGTTGGCTCCAAAAAAGGTGGGAAATGGGTTCACTTGAGATGAGTGTGTTAAGCACTTTCGGAGGAATGGTTCGGGAAAACCAATCGCTTGCACCCTTTACTTGGCTGCAAATTGGCGGACCGACACGTTATCTAATCGAACCCAACGATGAACAACAATTAATGGCAGTTGTTCAGAGTTGTGCGGCTGCATCTATTCCAATGAGGGTATTGGGGAGTGGCTCCAACTTACTCATACGCGAGTCGGGTTTTGACGGGGCCACGTTGTGTTTGACGTCGCCCGCTTTTGGACAAATGAGACGGGTGAATAACGCGGTCGTTTGTGGTGCTGGCGCGAAACTGTCGCATTTGATAGCATTTAGTGTTGGTGCTGGCCTTGGTGGTCTAGAACATCTTATTGGCATCCCCGGCACCGTCGGGGGGGCATTGCGATGTAATGCTGGCACAGATGATGGCGATATTGGACATAGGGTACATTCGGCTAAGCTGATGACCAAAGACGGAAAAGTGGTTGAAGTTAAAGGGGCAGAATTGGCCTTTTCTCACCGCGTAAGCAGTTTGGATGAACTGGTGATACTTGAGGCGACTTTTTACTTAGAGCCTGGTGAAATTCGCGGTCTCACGAAACGCGAGCAAACATTTTGGATTGTAAAACGAAGCAAGCAACCAAGTTTTCCGGAGCGAGCGGCCATCGCTTTTGTTGACCCGGATGGTTACAAGGCGTCAGAGTTGTCCCAGCAATCTGGGTTTAATGGTGCCATCGAGGGTGCGGTACGACTCAGCTCAAGCTATCCAAACTACCTCTTTACCAGCGATGGTGCCACGAGTACTCAGGTGTTAACGTTGTTGGAACGTGTACGCAACGGCGTTCAGGATCGGACAGGAGTGCAATTGCAGTTGCATTTGCAGATCTGGTAAGTTCCACGCTATACACCGGCGATTGGTAACGACTGTCATCGAAACAACCAGGGGCGAAAAAACGAATGGCTACAGCGGAAGTGAATTCGCAACCGCGTCCACAACCCATTTTTTGGAATCATTTAGTTTCGTGGATTAGATCCATTCCGCGAGCGGCGATTCTAAGCATGGTTGGGCCTTCATTGCTTTGCGTCGTCGGTTATTTTGGTTGGCTTTATTACGGAGCGCACAAGCTGGACATGGCCTATTATGGCCTCAAGAAAGAAAATATCCACATCCCGCCTCAGCCTGCGTGGCTCAAGAAAACGAACGTTCTGGATGAAGTTTTCAATGGCAGTTCGCTTTCTCGACTTTCTTTGTTGGACGGAAAGACACCGGAGGTTTTGGCAAGGGTCTTTGATGCACATCCATGTGTCCGCAAAACACACCGGGTAGAAAAAATGGCTGGTGGAGTCGTGATCAATCTTGAGTATCGCATTCCAGTCGCCATGGTCCATTGCCAATTGAACGACAATACAAATGGACCAAGCAGGGAGGGGTTTTTGCCCGTCGATGCTGACGCTGTATTATTGGCTGCGGACAATTTCACCCCATCGGATGTCCCGCAGTTTATCACCATATTTGCAAGCGGTACTCCAGTTGATGCCAACGGGAATGAAGGAAAGACCTTTGGCGATCGGCGAATCGAGGAAGCTGCTCGCTTATGCAGTTTGCTTCTACCGTATCGAGAAGCCGCCAAAATCTCACGAGTGATGGTATACAGTTCTAAGCAACCTGGGAAAACCAAATGGGTGCTTGAGATTCGAACGGTAGGAGGACCGAGTTTCCTTTGGGGAAGTTGTCCGGGCATGGAGGCATTGGGTGAACCATTGCCTGACGCGAAACTGAAACTACTCATGGCCTCTGCGTCGGACAGAAAAACATGGACACAAGGACAAATTGATTTGTCTAGCTCCCAGGCTGTGCCAGCGCGGAAATAGCGATTCGCAAACGGGCGATGAAATGCCCCGAGTTCATCTCAGGGGATTGTTACGATTGTGAACCGATCGGTAATGAGGCTACTCATGGGAAGCGAAGAGTGCGATCTCCGCAGCCGGAAGGACCGTGCGCAGTTCTTGCAACAATCGTAGGCCTTCTGCGCGACAGTTCCTCGCCGCATCGTCTTTCAGCATCAGCGATTTGTCGATTAGAGACCGAGCATACTCACTGCGGTTTCCAAACTTCTTAGCCGCAATCAAGGCTTTATCAAAGTACCTGATCGCTCGGCGCGTCTTGCCGCAGACTGCGGCCACGCGTCCTGAAACTCGAAACGTGTGGGCACGCATATTAGGGAACGACAACGCCCAGAATCGAGCCTTCATTGCCGCCCATGAGGCTTTTCTGCGTTTGGCTCCAGGGACGCAATTAGGTCCCTGAGACCAATGGGGTCCGATAATGGCTTCTGGATACAAGGAGAAATTCTGGATGGCAAAATCAAAGTAGAATAAATCGGCCTTTAAGAACTTTAGACTTTTTCCAAGGGTGGTCTCGGCCTCGTCGTAATTGGATGCTTGGATCAGCGCACGGCCTAATTCTTGCATCGCAACCGATCGGGTCAGCATTTTATCAAATAGGACGACCGACTCTTTACCACAAGCCACTGCTTCCTCGAATTGCCCCCTTCGAGAGAGTCCATCCGCCAGGCCACATAGACCCCACGCCCGAAAAATCGGGTCGTTAATCTTGTTTGCGAACTCCATCTCAAGGCGAGAACTCTTTTCAATCTCTAAAGCGTCACCGCGTTGAGAAGCGATGTGACGTCGCATATGAATATTCCATCCGACGTGCCAGTCGTTGGTTTTGTCCAGCTGTGGTTGCAATTCGATAAAACAGCGCTCAGCCGAATCGAGATCTCCAGCATAATAAGCAGATCCGCCAATATTCTGAAGCGTAAGGGCTTTTACGAACACGGATTTGCATTGCGTCAACCGTGCCTTCGATTCCCGAATGTATGGCTTGCTAAGTATCTGTCCCATCGCTCCCGATAACGACAAGTTGAATGCATACTTCGAGTAGGCGAGCGCGATGGCATCCGAACTATCCGAATGCTTGGCTAACCGAGCGTTTTGAATAGAACTGTAGAGATAGGCAAACAGATCGGTTTGCACCACGATCATGCAGTGCGAAAAATAGATCTCCGATGCCAAGTCTCGCTGCTCGTCGTTTGCATGCAGGTTCTTCTTCAAGCGAACCCACTTTGGCCGAAACTGAAAATCCGTCCCGTAAACCATCATCCCGAACAAGTAGCCGACCTTCGACTTTGGTTGTGGTTCGCCCAGCAATGCTAGCGCCTTTTCAAAATGCTCGCGCCCCTCAGCAATCTTTGCGACTCGCAGGTAGCATTTCCCTATCCCATAATGGGCTTTCGATCGATGGAATGCTTCGTCGGCTGTATCGAGAGCCAACTGAAACTCGCGCAGACTGTC
>JAYVBW010000240.1:0-13217 GCA_043750255.1 Pirellula sp. | reverse complement strand
GTTTAGCTGACGAATTCGATGCAACGCGTCTGTCTTGGTGAAACGGACCAACAGTTTGCTGACATAGTTAACCAGCTCGGTGTCAGCCACCCCAAGCTGTGAGTGGAATGCGTACTCAGAGAGTCCGGCAAAAAACCGCTCAAGCGTGTGATTTATCGAATGATTACTTGCATTGTCTTCAAATTGCATTGGAAAAGCTCCCCAACAAAAACAGGAACTGTCCTACCCCTATTCCAAACTATTTACTGCACATAGGTAATGTCAAGATCGAAATATCAAAAACCGCATTTTTGCAACTTTGCCGCGCCGCAAGCGCTAGCCTGGATTGGCTCTTTGTGGGTTCCGGGTTGATCTCCGTCGTCTCCGGCAGGATCGAGGAAATTTGACTCTTGGCAACGCCGCCGGATTGCAATGGCATATCATTAAGCATGCGTGCGATTTGGCAGCGGCAATCGATTAATTACCTCTAAAGGATTTTTGAAATGCTCTCTCGATGTTCTTTGGCGGTTTGTTTTCTCGGCTTAATTTGTCTCTCCGTTAACGTCCAAGCTCAGCAGGGAAAACATGCGGCGGAAGGTCGATTGTCGACCACTCAGTTGTACTCAGGGATCGGAAGCCATAGCGGTGACCGAGCCACGTTCCGCGATTCATCTGGTCGGACGCAAGACTCAGCGACCCAGTCAGGCAATCGAACAACATTTCGGGATAGCCTCGGACGAACTGTCGGATCGGCTGACACATCAGGAAACCGAACAATATTTCGAGATAGCTCTGAGCGTTCGATGGGATCTGCAAGTAGCAATCGGCGAATGTAACCTTTTCGCATGCCTAAACCCAACATTTGTTCCGGCAATCGATAGCTCCAAACATGAGCGGAATACATCTGAACAACAGTTCAGCTTCGCAAGTCATCTAGGAATTCAGAAACTGGTTTCACGCCTGTTACTAGAAGGAATTCCCTCGCTCGCGTGCAAGCGACATATAGCAAGTGCCGTTCGGTGTCATACACTTCTTGTAGGTCTGCCTCGTCCCCTATCGATTCGATTCGTTCCTGCAAGGGTATTACCTCGTCGTCGCATGCCATCACTACTACAGCACGGAATTCAAGACCCTTTGCAACATGCATTGTGCTGAGCAAAAGGTGCTTTGAATCTCCACCAAATTTGTCGTCGAGAAGTACCCAAGGTATCTTTGCTTTTTCCGTAGCCCGTTTCGCCCGGGCTAGTTGTTTATCAGATCGCACGAAGACGCCAAACTCATGCGGCATCACTCCGGCGTTAGACTGCTCCGATATCCAGTCTGCCACGGTTCTAATTTCCTCGTCCTCGTCTTGCATTATTTTGACCATCGGAAGCGGACCATTGAAAACGGAAATGGTGTCGCTACGATCATCGGAGTTTCCATCCACGTCCGTCGAAGTCACACCAAGGAGCCTGTCCGCCTGATTTCGGATTTGGTGGGACGTCCGATAGTTGATTCGCAGTGTCCTGCTGCGCCCTCGAATATCAACACCCATGGACTTCCACGAAAATGGTTGCTGGAAAATGCGTTGACCAAGATCTCCCGCGAAGAAGAGTGCATTTGAACGATCTCCGCCAAGTGCTGATAAGAACCGCATCTGAGAAACCCCAATATCTTGGGCCTCATCAACGACAGCAAAATGGAATGGTGGCGTCTTCAAACGCTGCAATACGTCGGTCAAACGCGAAAAGATCGTAGCAGGGGTGAGCCGATTGGAAGAACTAAGCTCCGCCATCACTCTTTCAAACACGGACCAGAGGATTTTTCGTTGCGTTTCAGGCAAGCGAGTTTTTCGTCCTAGTCGGGACACGTCTCGATATGCTTCCCAGTTTCCTAATTGCCATGCGTCCACAACTTGCTCCCATTCAGTCAACAGGAAGTGTCGGCTAAACGCATTTGGCTTTATTTCTTGTAATGCGGCCACAAGCAATTGTTCAATCAACTCGCGACTCGCTATTGTCACTGGGCCAATGTGCATCTTGTATAGTCGTTCGGATATTCCCGTCATCGAGTAAACGTCCATGCGTTCCATTAAACTTGGTTCGTGACTCACAAGACAACGCAGGCGATTCCGCAAAGACCCAGCTAACACATCGGAAAAAGTTGTTAGCAATACTCGTGACTCTGGATTCGTTCTTGCCAAGTGCACGGCTCTATGCAGGGCGACGATCGTCTTTCCCGTTCCTGCCGAACCTGAAACGCGAGCGGGTCCGTTGTAGTCTCGGTCAACCCATTGTCGCTGTTCCGGATGAAGAAAGACTGCCCATTTTTCCCAAGGAAAGTCCAATGCGGCAGCCAACTCCTCAACATTCGCCATGCCCCTAAATCTTCTTTGTGCATCCGGATGATCAAAAGGATCCTTTGTATTGGATGGTGTTTGCGGAATTCTAGGTTTTCCGCCGGTAGCTAACTCCAAAAGTGCTTCCGCCGCTTCTCCAGGCAAATGATCGGCGAGTGCGAAAATCGATTCGTCATCGGCCGCTCGAACGTCCTCAATCCATTCCGCTGGAACTCCGAAACTCAGAAGTTCGTCATCGGTCATTTGTTCAAACAGTCGGCGTCGACTTGTGGTTGGCCTCGCCGATTGTGCTACGACGTACTTGGTTAGAATAACCTCCTGAACCGTCTCTCGAATTTCAACCAATTGTGCCGCGCCCGTTTTTGGGTGCGTCTGGAGTTTCCTTTTTTCTGCCCATTCGTATGCCTTGTTATGGTGGTCGACAAAACAGAGCAGCAGGCTTTGGTCGGTTTTGTGGACGATTAGGCGAAGGTCGCGACTAACGCGAATCGACCAGAAGTTCTTGTCCTTTGCCCTCTCAATTCGATGAAATTGCAATCCCGGACTCTTTGGGTCCAATTGCAAATCGAAAGCAGTTGTCTTCACTGCCTTTTGCTCGTCGCCCGTTAGCCTTCCCAAACTATCCGTGAACGTGTCGGCAATTCGAAACTCCAAGTTACTGATGACCATTCTGTTCTTCACCTCTCATGACGTAAACAGGAACAGAAGTCTCGGTTTGTCCGACTGTAAATGAGGACTTTCGAAGATGATTTGCTTGTGATTTTGGTGTCTGATTAAACGGATGATTCTCATATCCGCAAGTTCTAATAAAGCCAACCCCTTGATCCAGTATCATTCGAATCGATCGCCCATTTCCCCATGAGAGCTTAAGCGTGCGTGCGTGAGGGAGTTTGGAGGCATCCAGTAGCACTCTTACCTGTACATCAAATCCTCGACTGAGCAGTTCCTTCAAAACAGACTCCTGATCAAGACTGCTCTGCCAATTGTTATGCACGTTTTTACCCGGACGCAATTCGTCAGAAGCAGTCGTTGACAGCTCCAGATGTGCTCGTCCCACAGTATCCGTTTCCATTGCGAATGGGCGTAATAACTCGTAGATTGCTCGTGCTGCCAAAGGAGACTTAATGTATCGATCCGAATACTCGATTTTGGTGGGCCGACCGATGGCTAGGCACTCCGCCAACCACTCGGAAACGAGGCTTAGTCTTTCCCAAAATTGGGTACCAATATCGACAATCGGTCCGTTGAGCTCATTTGAAATCAAGACCACAGTGCATTGATTTGGCTTCATCGCCGCAACTTCGTTCACAGTTACCTGGCGCAATGATCCAATCAGTGTCGAAGCCTCAGAATCGTTGCGAACGATTGGTGAATGAGCGCCTGGGTGCCCCCAATTCATTCCTGGAGATAGGGTCTCGCCGTCAAACACCCCCCATCGTTGAATTCGCCCACTTTCATTTTGTATTTCTGTGGCAATAAGTCCTGTTTTTGCTTGGATTGCCTTATCTTCCACTTCCATCAGATTGATATTTCGTCCAGCAGCAGTCGAAACTAATGTGTTCAATGTTGGCCATGACAGCTTCTTTAGGACCGATGAGGGAACGACTATTGAAGCCCCAATCGCATTCGATTTATCGGAAATGCTTGTTAGATGCCTCCACATCGGCCATGTAGCCAAATCCCATTGCCCTTCAGTTCCAGCAGCAACCACACAGATGTTTCGAAGACCAGGCGCACGAAGTTCGCAAAGTACGCCTTCAAGAACCGCTTGCGATTCATAACGCGTTTGTTCACCAAAGATTCGGAACTCGTCGGGAACTCTCAATTGTGAAAAGAATTCGTCATTGAGCCAAGCTAATGCAGCATTCCTGTCCAAAAACTCTGCGTGGTTTTGAGTATCGAAATCGAGCAAGCAAGCATGGCAAGCGAGATCACATTTGCATGTGCATTGCAGAATAGCTCTTGCATCGTGAAAGAGCCCTTCAATTAATTGTCCAGCCGACTCAACGTAACCCGCCCCACCTGCCGCAGTATCGAAGAGGTAGATATCGCGAAATTCCACTCCGGATTCCCTATTCTCCTGGACGGCCCATCCAATCTCTCGATGCTCTACACCAATTTTTCGCGCAAGTGCCAGACGAAGCGCGATCGCGATCGAACATGCCTCGGTCTTCGATAGTCGTCTCTCGATAGAAACGTGCGTCAGCCGTAGTTGGAAAACGTCCGTGAATTCCTCGCCACCTAGTAGAAGGTTGCGCTGTATTGCGAAGGTCGAATCGTTTCCAGGGCAGATGTGACTGCTGTCTGCCTTCATCCCTGATCGCAAGCGGGAATGAGGTCCATTCTTTTGAAAGGGAATCAATGCGCCTTTGTCAGCAGGTCCAACCTCGGAGGCCGCTCTACCGCATCGAAGACAAACCGCATATCCAAAGTTAGTCGCCCCCCGACTATGATGAAAGATCAGGCCTGAGGAATCGTATCGAAAGGTTCCCAGTGCCGGATTGGGCAATGCAATCCACGACCCCCGACAAGTAAGTCTCGGATCCGTCGCTGGTACAAATACTTGTTCCTCCGTATCCGCATTCGGTGCCCCAGTCCGAATGTCTACTGCAAACCCGGACGGCTGAATATACTTTTCCCACCAAATCTCGCTGTTGCCACATGATTCGCAGCAGCTTGGTTTGATCATAGAAGTCTTAGAAAACCCGCAACGCTTGCAAAAAAAGTACCCCAAAATTGCTTGCGTCTCCTTTAGATCTTCGTCGCTGGGTGGAAGTTTCCAGTGCAAAGTTAATCCGCTGGATCGATAGGACAAACCATCGATCACGACAACGTTGCCTGGAGCGTATTCGCGGATTGCCATTGGCAGTTGGCGAGATGGATAGCTTCGCATTTGGAACAGATTATCAACGCGGTCCGATGAATCGGTCTGATCTCGCCTCTTCTTTTCCTCGTCTATCGAGTCGACACTCGTGTTGACGAATGGCAAAACATGCAATGGGAATCCGTGTGTTGGTAAGAATCCTGATCCAACTAACTCTCTCAGCAAATACTCCTCTTCATGCCGCTTTAACTGATACTGAAAAGCGATTTGCTCTGGCGGACCAGATCTCGGTACTTCCTGGGCAGGGCTAGAAAGTTCCAAAAGTGCCCTAAGTGCATCATATTCGTTCAACCATTTCTCGTTAATTGAATCCATAGCTTGTCCTGCCAATTCAAGCAGAAGTCGAATAGGTTCACTCTCCAAAATGGTTCTTCGGACAATGCTGGATATTCCAGCACATACTCGCTCGTCCGTTTCTGCTTTACCTCGCAACCATGCGATGAATTTGTCGCAACGCGATCGTTTGGCCTTTTCTGCGACAAACATCCAACCGCTCGTTAGGCTCGTGGCATTGTCTGATCCTGAGGTGGCAAAAAATCTGCCCAACAGAAAAGCTTGAATATGTCGCTGAACAATTCGGGAACTGTTCAAGGCCACTTTAGGAACATGGATCGGCGTCGTAAAGGGCCAGAGCGTATTTGCGAAAATGGCTTGCCCGTGTGGTAAACTTTGGCATAGGGTAAGAGTTGATGCTTGGGAAATCTCTCTGCGACCAGCTCGTCCAGCCCGTTGCAACCAATTTGCCGGTCCAGGGGGGGCATTATTCATTGCCACTACAGTTAAGCCACCAATGTCAATTCCCATTTCCATTGTGGTTGAGCAACTTAGAAGATTCGTCTTACCTTCTTTAAATCGACTTTCTAGCGATTGCAACCGAGACTTAGCCAATTGCCCCGAATGCTCAGCCGTCTCAAAGAAGTTCGAGAACTGAGCGATTCGCTCACTGTATTCCGTCCACACACCAAGCTTGCGAACTTCGATCACCAAAGGATCCGTCTCAAGCCATTTATCGATATCGAGACGAGTCACAGGGATTCCATCCTTTCCACAACCGAAAACAAATGGCAATCGAGGCATCACCAACTTCTCTGCTTTCCCCAACATTCGCAGGGTACGATCATTGTGGTACGGCGATACTTGGTTCAAGGCCACGTCAATTACACGCTGCGTAACCGGACACTTGAACGCGTCAGACACGATTCGAACTTCCGATTTGTCCAATTTCAGTTGGAAGCCATTTACGCTTTGGTCGAATATATCCGCAGCCACCAGCGACCTCCAAGCGGACTCGAGTAGTTCATCGACGACGACTTGGTCTGATGGCGAACTTTCTTTTAAATCCATCGCAATGCGGATCATCGCAATGAGTCGTTGGTTTGCCTGTCTAGCCGCTCTTACGGACGGCCAGCTCTTGGTACCGTACGGCACGTTCGTTGCGTGTGGTGGCGACAAAAATTTTGTGCGAAATCGAATTCCCATCCATCGTAGGTAGTCGTTAGGAATCGCTACGCAATAGGAGGCCCGGATAAAGAAGTCGATGCAGATCTTTAGGTAGTGACGCCATGATTCATCGGTTCCGCCACGATTTTTCCAAGTCATTGGGGCTTCTACCAGATCGATTGCGGGGAAATTAAGCGAGCCAAGTCCTAGGGTCTCAAACGAACTGCCAGAGCGCGGCCGCCTTGCAAATTCTCGAAACAAAAACATTTTTGCTACATCAGTCGGTTTGGTTAACGCTTTGGTGTACCTGAGTTTTGTCGCATCTGGAATAAACTGAGCGATCGGGGCTTCATTGCTCAAGTTGGCCACGAGCTCATTCCAGGAAAGGGACGCGTGCGGCGAAACCAACGCGGATTCCTTTTCAGCCAGTTGACGTTCCATGTTTGAAACGAGAGACGCAAAGTCAGGATCCGCTTTTAATTTTTGAAGTTGAAACCGGAGTTTTTCAATCTCTTCTTGCTTTGGGACTTTAACGCTCGCCCAAAGTTTGTGGTAGATAAAACTCCTAAGGTAGTTTCGCTCGGCCTCGATTTGCATTCGGCTCGCAAACCGAGCTGTTCCCTGCCGCGAATCCGTAAATGAAATCATCTGGCGACCTTGAAACGGTCTCAACTTGTTTTGATCGCGAATAGGTGGCGCGTGCTCCAGGAGTATCGGCATAGCAACGCCGAGATAAAATGGGGCACCAACGCGCATGGGGAAAAACTGTGGTGGCCTAATCGCATCCTTTTCGCCGCACGTAATACACTGCAACCTGCCACGATCTTCTTCACGTGAAGCCACAGCAAACGAATGCACACTATCGGAGTTTCGAATGAGTTCACCTGTATCGAGGTCATAATACGCGGGGGCATCTGTCAGATCGCTTAACGTCGTAGAACAGATTAGTTGTCGTTGTGCGTAGGTAACCGACACCTTTTCTTCATCCTCGTTCTCGTCACCGTCTTCGACGTCAGTATTCAATTGTTCGAGTTCGAATTGATCGAACGATTTTTTTTCAAACCAAGACAAAGGCAAGAGGCTGTTGTTTTGATCCTCACGGCCTGACAAATAAACTTCGCCGCAATCGTTGCATGTTACGACTTCGAAGACCAGTGAGTTGCAGTATTCGCAAGTCTTGCGCGGGTTGAGGAAGACCGCGCCAAATCTCCAAGAGTCATCGCACAAATCGCCTGTTCGACCACTACATGTCTTGTTCCAACAGGCCCAAACTCCTTGCTGCGTTCGCATGAAGAAGTGTCCTCGTAAAGGCAACAGCGCCTCTTTAATTTCCAACTCTTCAGGAGGCTTTTCCGAACATGCGTCCAAGATCGCAAATGTGTCGGCCTGCGATCCTTTCACACCTAATTGTTCGGCAATTTGCTCTAGGTTGAGTGCTTTTGCCGTTAACGAGTGTCGTAAAGAATGAATTTCAGGAACCGATCTTAGGCGATCGTAGCGATCGCTAAAGCTGCTCATCGTGTTCAGTTCTTTCAAGGTTGGCAACGACAACGTAGCGGACGTTTTTTCCAACTCAGGTGTTATTCGTCGGCCTGTGATTACGTCAACTTGAGCGATTGAGATGCCAGCCAAGTCAGCTAAAAACTCGCGAAGTTCTGTGAGGACCTTTTCGCTACTGCCCGAGCCGATCGTAGCTGATGTCGCTATGAACCGAACTTTATTGGGTTCAACTTGAAACGAATCCATCACTCGTCGTAGAAGCAACGAAATCTCTGCCGCATTCGATCCGAGGTACGTGTGTGCTTCGTCCAGCACAATCCAACGAAGCTTTCCCGCTGATTGGTCCAGAATTGGCTTATCTTCGTTCCGAACCAGCATATATTCAAGCATTGTCGCATTCGTAACCAACATGGGTGGTGGACTGTTATGCAACGTTTTTCGCGAAAGGACCTGCTCAGGGTGGCTTTCTTCGGTTGCCTGAGGGACACGCCTCTGAGTTGCACCGTTGTACAGGCAAAACCTCACGCCACCCTTCAATCCTGCGGTCCAGGCGGATAGTCGCTCTTGTTGGGAATTGATTAACGCGTTGAGAGGATACAGGAAAAGTGCACGAACACCGGAAAGTGGTCTGCGCCCCATTTCTTCGTATTCTCGCACAAGATCGTCGAGGATCGGAATAAGGAAGCACTCAGTCTTTCCGCTGGCTGTTCCTGTGCTAACAATGACGGACGTTTCGGGTTCCCTTTTCAATGATGTCCAGCTTGCAACCTGGTGTTTGTAAGGCCTCCGGGTCTTGGGAAATTGCCTGTCCCGGTGTTCCTTCGGTGGCTCATCGAGCAACTTGATCAACGTCGGATGGAGTATTCCTAAATCGGAAACCGTCTTCGCCTGAGATTCATATTCGAAAAGTGCTTCGAAAACAGGCTGCCCAAGAAAGCTACCTGGTTGTCCCAATCCTTTTTGAAAGAGATCAAGTAGGTACGTGCGAAGTGCGCGATTCGAAACCAATCGTTCACTCAATGTTGCTCGCGCCGCACGCCCGCCAAGTTGTCGTGCCAAGGAAGCAAAATACTCGTCCATAATTTCTAATCCTTTTGTTCTTTCACGAAGCAGTCGGGGTCTGCGTTCAGTCGATGGTCGACAATCATTTGCATCGCAGCAGCGTTCGCGACCTCAAACCAATCAGGATCAACGCCTCGCAATCGTTGCAGCACGCGCACAAGTTCGTCCGATGCAGGAAGATCAAAGAGACAACAAAGCGCAGTAATGGCCGGTGCGTTAAGCACATCCCATTGATTGGGGTGCCCATCGTCAATTTCAAGTCCCACAATCGATTTCAGATTCTCACGAACCAAACTCGGAATTACTAAAATATTCTTAGGCCAGCTGCTTCGTGTATCGAATCTATCGTGCTGCGCGATAAGACGACCACGTTCCCGATCCCTAGTCATAATTGGATTGTTGTCGTTAAGCAGCGCGAAGTCGCTGAGTTCGATTGGGAACTTTGCAAAATAGAGGCATGCCAAGATTCCAGCCATACCACGCAACCGCGTTGGGACCGCACTTGCGAACAAGTGAATTCGCTTCTTTACTTCGTCATCGATACTTGTGTTGTCGAATCCCGCGAGCTGCAATTTGTGTCGAACTAATCGATCGATGCGAAAAGCGCCATTGATCCATGCAGAAACTGGAACGAGTGACCATAGGAAAGGCAGTTGTTCTAGTTTCCCCCAAATCCAGTTTTCCTCCGGTCTAAGAATTGCCATTGTTACAACAGCGTCTGGATTACGAACAAACGAAGCAACCGCCTCGAAGGTAGTAATTGGAAGCGTTTTCGATGCGTCCAACGATTCATTTAGTTTTTCCCAACCAGGGTGAGCCGGGTTCTTCCCTAGTTGATCAATGAACAATTGCCATGCTCGGCGTCGGTCTGGTTTCGAATGCAGAGTTAGGGCAGCCTGGAACATATCTTCAGGCGGAACGGTATCGAAGTTTAACTGAGGTATCTCATTGCCTCGAACCGTGATGCGTATTGGTCGCATACAGTCTCCGTTGCTCAAGAGCCTACCCAACACGAGGTAGTGTCCTGGTGGATAGTCGGTGTGATCGACTCGCCAAGTCCCAGTGCTAGTTTCAGCAATGCTAGAAGACAACATTGGAATTTTCAGATCAGACAAGGGATATGCTGTAACGGTGACCTGGTCACCGCCAGCATAGATTCTTTTATACTCATCCTCATTCAACGAGAAATCAGTATGGGTTGGTGACTCGAACGCTTTCGAATGAGGAATAACCTTGTCCAGCCGCCTCGCGTATCTGGAAACTTTCCATCTAAAAACCGGTGTCGGAACGCTGCCACGTGTCAGCCCAAATTCTACAAAACTATCAAGATCTTCCGATTGGGCCAAGACTCCGGCAGCATAGGTTGCAACGCTCGCAAGATTTAGTTCTGAGACGCCTTGGATTTTGGTTTCCTGAGGCCTGTCTAAAAACTGCATATGCCCAAGCTCGAATATCGACGATTTGAGATAGTCCGATTGGACAACGCGAAGCGTGACCCCACCCAACCTGTCTAATGGAATCATTGAGTCTTTTGAAAGAGGTCTAGAGGCAGCATCGACAAGTCCAATCCAGTTGGTTGGACAAACCAAGGATACAACGCATTCACTTTGATTTGAAAAACGAATTCGACATTCCAATGTTCCTGGATGCTCGCCTTCAATCTTCACACGGATGGAATGCAGTCTTCCACCCTGTTCCACAGTGGCGATAGTCCCATCCTTTGGTTGAATATGAACCGATGCATTCCTCAGGTTCTTGAGTAGAATTCTTCCTTCGTTGGGTTGCAAATCAGGTTTGATTTGCAATTCAAAATCCTCTGGAAACACAACTGCCCTTGCAAAATATTGGACTTCTCCATTCTTAACGACCCGAACTTTGATGTCTCCAAGACATTTTTCCGTTATAGCCTGCCAAGCGCGTCCAGATGCGGGACGCCACTCCACTTGCGATTGAGGGATTGTCTTTCGAGAGCCATTTTCATCGAGCGTGATTTCGTCAATGGACGGTACTCCTAGCCAGACGTAGGAATCCGCAGATCCCAAACGTAGCATTCGCCCGTGCATCTCGAAGATAGAAGTCGTTGCACTCTGAATCTTGGTTCTAATTGAGAAGCTTCCATCGGCGGATTTGATAACCGCGTTACCAATGAGTCGATGGATTCTTCGATCCATGACTTGGGAATCCAAAGTCTCTACGGAAGAGTCCTCGCCTGCCTGGATGGAATTCCCAGCGGGCAGTGCAATAAGAACGGATTCGTTACGAGTTCGTACGCTCCCGACACCGATCAACGTATGCGGATCTTTGTCCGTAAAGATCCACGGCGAATCTGGTAGCTCGTCACTTCCTGGTGGTGAACATTGTCCGATTGCAAACGCCGCTGCCTTGAGGTTGACTCTTACCGGCATATACGCGTTTGCACCGCCAATTGCGGACGTATCCGTATTACTCAATCGATATTCAGAACTATCGCGAGAACGTGCCATCTGAAAACACGGGACTTGTTGCCCACCGCACTCCAAAAAGGCAGTCATCCTAGGAAAGAAATCTTCTTTGAATGCAACGCCGAAGATCTTTTGCAATTCAAGTTCGTCCATTTTCGCGGGGAACTCAAGCAGGCGCACCAATCGTCCCACGTTATTCGCAAGATCCAGCTGCGTCGTGACAGCCATTTGGCCGCTACTAAAAATGCGAGCTTTGGAAGCGTCCAAAAGCGAGAGCAATAGTGTTAACGCTTCCGGCTCATCCACTCGGAGCGGGAGCTGATCTGCCCAGTCCACGATATTGCGATCTAAGTACTCCTTGCGAGACATTCCGAATTCACTAAAACGATCCGACTTGGCTCGAAGCTGGGCGATTGTTCCAATCAAATTGCTAACGAGATAGAGAAAATCTGGATTGTTTAAGCTATGCGGTAATACGCCGGATTGGTCGGAAACGATTTCCTTTCGCGACTCGGTTGGAAATTGTTCGTGTATTCGCAAGCATGTCTTCAAAAACCGTGTCAAAACGCTTCCCTGGTTTCGTAGGGAATGAATTGGAAGACCTCCTTGGCAAACTAGTGTCCCCAGAAATCGTCGAGACAGTTCTAGCCGTATGACTTCGAGTCCCCACCATTTCAGTCCCTTTGATACGATCTTGGTGACTTGCGGATGAAGTCTCTCTAAATCGCGTTCAGGCCAACGGAGTCCCTCATAGATGGTGTCCCAAGACCATACGCCCGAGTCGTAATGGCGTCGAAACCATTCTGATCCAAACAGGCAAAAAACGGCACAGTCCTCTGGCCACTTTAATTCATGTTGTGATCGAACTGCTTCTTTTAATGAAGTCTGGAGTGTCTCCAGTTCGTCGGACGTAACCTTGTAAACATAGAGCGGGTGACCATCTTTTCGGCTGAGTCCAGCTCGCGATTGAATTCGGTCTAAAATGGCAGCGGTTTCAATCATGGGCGTCTTCATTGAATCGAGGTTAACTGGCTTGTTCACATCATTTACGCAGTCTTCAAAGCCGCGAACTATTTTGGGGTCGGACCTGGCCATATCTGAATCGCGCGTTTCAGCAACTCCTCACTTCGAGAGCGTATTTCAATCTCAGTCCAATCTGCGTATTTTTGCAGCTGACCATTTATGGGTAACAAAGAACCGAGCGCAAACTCCGACTTTTTGGTCCCCCAATCAGAATTCGTCACTGTCGAATTGAGTGGCTGCGTCAGGAGCGTCAAGTTTCCGATAGATTGCACGGCCGCGTTTCGAGCGATTGTCATTACTGCTCGGGGCTCGGATTCAGGAGCATCGTCAAGCTCTGCATCATTCATCCCCACCAATCCGTTCTGCAGCCTCCAATTCTGAATCCAGGATTGGGGCATGATGTGCTCTACCGTCATGGGGTTATCAATGACGAGCCTCTCATTCTTGATGTTGAAGTACGAATCGTTTAGACGCGTAAGAATGTGGACTAACTTAGCATTGTTCAGATTCTTGTAGGCCGGAACAGAATGCCAAGCAGCGGCAAACT
>JAYVBW010000239.1:0-6427 GCA_043750255.1 Pirellula sp. | reverse complement strand
CGTTTAAAGAACGCTAGCTCAAGCTTTTTTAGAAGGAAAACTCAGAAAAATCGTTAAAACAGTCGCTTTCCGAATAGTACCATAACTTATTTATTGATGGGCTGGAGGGAGTTTTTGTTCCCGGTTCCATCTCGGTTTTGAAAGATCGGTGAAACACGTCCGGGGTTGTCGTTTAGGCGAGGGCCAGTCCTGAAATCCAAAACCCCCGACTTCATAGAGTTCCCCAGCGGTGAAACTTCGTTGGCACCCGACCCCCGTAGCCATCCCATAAGCTTGTCCAAGTTGATTCGGCTGATTCCCATCGATTTTGCTTGAGATTCAAGAATTCCACGCTCTTTCGCTGATGCTGTCTCGGTTGAATCTAATTCCATACCACGCACTTTGAAGTCTTCACCCATCACCATCCAACGCGTATCAACGCTCAATTGACCCACAACTTTACCGGCAGGTGCTAAATCGACGGTGACTCTCCCGCCATTTTGTTCAATCAGAGCTTTAACCGTTTCACGATCATCTTTACCGTCTCCATCAATATCCATTTTGCCAACCAGAGCAAATTCCACTTTTCGTCCTGGTTGCCAAGCCGGTGAATAAATGGAGTCACCTCTCAGGATGGTGGTCGGCGCTCGGTCCGACAATACCTTGCATCTCGAAAGATGCTCAGAGCCCGAGATCACCTCGACCACTTCGATTTTCGCCTTTGGCTTTGCGTCAGCCACCCGACTGACATCCGAATTCACGACTCCAAAACTAACGCCAGGTCGCAATCCATCTGCCCGGCCAAGATTGATGTAAACGGTCTCTCCACCATTCGCAACCTCCGTAATCTTGCCCTGCACATACTGAAAATCCTCGCCCTGAATTTCATCCAATTTGCGGACAAGTGAATCCAAGCGTTTCTCTAGTTCTCCAATCGAGACCTGCGATTTGTCAAATTTTGCGGTTACTTCTCTGTGCTTCTTTTCGAGCGATTTCAACAAGGTATTCTTGTCGGCTTCGATTTTACTAATCATTTCCTGTTGAGCTTTTATGTCCTCGGTATACTTTACAAGCTCCTTGTCTCTGAGGTTTGACAGATCCTGGGCGTTTTGCTTCTCCGCTTCGCGAGCTTTGGTTTCCTGAGAAAGTTTTGAATCGAACTCGTCCTTAAGTGCTATTTGCGTCTTTCCTAACGAATCCACCTGCCGGTTCCGGTCACGCAATTCCTGCATCAACGTGGTGACTAACTTGGTGTAATTCCGATCCGTCGCACCCGGTCCAAAGAGAGCCATATTGTTCGTGTAGGTTTTGATTGCGGCGTTCAGTTGCTCATCGGCCGTTACCGACGAAACCAATTGATTGAATTCAGCCTCACTGATCGGCTTGCCGACTCCAAGCATGCTTTCCAAAAGTTGCCGACGGTTGTTTTCTACCCGCAATGCGTCTTGGGCTGCCTGTTCCTTTTCATTGGCTGCCTCCACCGTCTTGGAGTTCGTTCCTGACTGGAAAATCACAAAAGCCATCGCTCCTAGGCAAGCGAGGCTAACAATTGACATGACAGTAACGTAGGCTTGCCATACAGAAACGTTGCGATCGCGAGCCATAAAAACCTCAAAAACGTTGAAGAGATGGAACGATTGGATTCAGGAAAAAGGTTTAATCAGCCCAAAGTTATCGGGACCGACATCGTTGAATTAACTTATTTTCGCCTTCATCCGCCTGTAGCATCCTAAATCCTCACAGTCCAGCCGTCAAACATTCTCCATCAGCTCTGTTCAAATTCTGCGAAACAAGTTCTTTCCAAACGATTCTTTTTGGACCTCATTTCCCGCAAACCCTCGCAGTAGTACGATTAATCATGATCTGTCGAATGTTCCGGCAACAACTTTCGCCGTGTGAAATCAGATTTCTTGTTCGCAACTTTCTTGAACTTGAATTACCATTCATGAGAGGACGCTTCCTGTTTTCACTGAGCACAATCCATGAAATTCCAACCGATTCCTAGCCGATTCTTCGTCATTTTTTTGACGAGCATCTTCATCGCCCATTTTTGCTCAACGAGTCACGCGTGGGCAGAAGCCTACAAGGCCGAACCCGAGAATGGAGATTTGGCGACAATTGGATTGGTCATTCAGTGGGAATCGAATATCGGCGGAGCCCCGCCTGCAAATGGCCCACAAAGCCTCGTTGTATGGCCGCATACCACGGCAAAGCGCGAGTACGTAACCGTGCGAAACGGCAGTCGTGTGATAGAGCGAATACGCGGAGAAGAGGTGGACCAAAAAGCTTTGGAAGCAGCAATTTTCCGAGGTGAAAAACTGCTGAAGACACCACGGCTTGGTCTGGAAGGCGCGAAAATGAAAGCCGAAAAGCTTGTCGCTACTTATAAAATTCTGGGACGAAAAGTTGAAACCGAACCGTACAGCCAACGACTCGTCTATGCCGTTTCCCTTACAAACAACGGCATTATTCAGGTGATAGACGCAGAAACGGGCGCAGTGATTTGGAGAACCGAGGCCGGTAATTCCACATTACCCATGTTCGGTCCCGGTGTCTCCGACGAATATGTCGCAGTCACCAACGGCAACATGTTCTACGTCTACGAATTAATGACAGGGAATATTGTCACTTCTCGACAGCTTGCCTATACGCCGACCGCTTGTCCTTCCGTATTAATGGATAAAGTAATTGTGCCTTCGATCGATGGTCGGCTAGTGTCTTACGACATAAAAAAAGAGGTTGCTCCCCAAGGCATCATTCGAATAGGAACGGAAAACCGCCTCGGGACTACGATCTCCGCGAACCACCGCTTTTTGAGTTGGCCTACAGGAAAACGATTGGTCCAAGCTCGAATGGAAAAGACTCCTACTCTTTGGACCTATGCGAGTCTTAATGAACCTATTGTTTGCTTACCGATTGCAACACAAAATGGTTTTTTAGCATCGACGATTTACGGCACGGTTTTTCACTGTTCAACAACGCGAGATGACACAGTGCTTTGGAAATCACGATTAGCTGTCCAAATAACTCAATCGCCAATTGCGAACAAGGATTTAGCGTTTTTCGTCAGTGACGAAGGATTGCTCTTTGCGTTACGCTTAGCCGATGGTGTCGACGCTTGGGGACACCAACCAAAAAACGTCCGCAATATGATCGCGGTAGGAAAAGCACATATCTATGTCAAAGACTCACGAAACTCACTAGTAGCGATCGAATTGGCTACCGGTTTAGTGTCGGGACGTTCCGATTTGATTCTGCCAGATGTCCTTCCCAACACCATCAACGACAGGCTTTTCTTTATCACCAAACAGGGCCAAGTGACATGCCTTCGCGAAGCCGATGCAACCCTTCCAACTTTCTCCACCGAGTTTTCGGGAGTTGTTGCCCCGGCTCCGATCAAGCAAACTAAGCCCGAAGATGGGCAATCGCCACTCACGGAGGAGGATGCCAACGTATTCGACGGTGCGGGCGCGATGAACGACGCCGCAGCAGCAGCGGACCCATTCGGTACCGATCCACCTTGAGCCTAAATATAACGTCCCGTAACCGACGATCTATTGGTTCGAATCGATTGGACATCCCCAGTCGCAATGATCTTGCCACCCGTCTCACCCGCGCCAGGCCCCAATTCAATTAAGTGATCTGCGGAACAAATAATCTGCTGGTTGTGCTCAAGCACCAATACACTGTTTCCGCAGTCTATCAATGCATCAATGCATTGGAGCAACTTTTCCACATCGCTGAAGTGCAATCCGGTCGTTGGTTCATCGAGCACAATTAACTTGCCTCGCGCTACATCCGCTCCTGCGCGGCGATGACTGAGATCCAGTTGACTAGCAAGCTTGAGTCGCATCGACTCGCCAGCCGACAAAGTGGAGAGACTTCGACCCAATGGCAAGTATCCTAATCCAATTTCAATTAACGGTTTCAAACGGTCTTGAACCTTAGCGTTCCCGCGAAAAAAGGAGTTCGCGCGTTCGACACTCATCTCCAAGACTTCTGAAATATTCAAGTCGCGAAAACGAACCTCCAACACCTCTGGACGAAAGCGCTTTCCATCACAATCTTGACACGGCAATTGAACGTCGGCCATGAACTGCATATCGATCGTTGTGAACCCGAGCCCTTCGCAGGTCGGACATCTGCCTATGTCACTATTGAAACTAAAATGCCCTGCACCAAATCGTCGCATTTTGGCATCGAGAGTCTCTGAAAACACTTGTCGAATTTCATCCATGGCTTTCGAATAGGTGACCGGACTGCTGCGCATCGATCGCTGAATCGGACTTTGATCGATCGCCAAACATCCTTCGATATGCTCCATTCCGAACAAACTGGCAAAAGACAATCCGGCGTCTGCTTCATCATCGAACACTCTGTCGATTGCTGGGCAGAACGTGTCCAAGATCAACGTGCTCTTGCCTGATCCGCTTGGACCAATCATGACCGTCATGCACTTCAATGGAATACGAAGCTCCTCGACTTGCAGATTGCGTCCACTCGCACCTCGCATCCCAATCCATTCACGCCCAATCGATCTCGGACTTCGCTGTGCCCTGCGTCTCCCACTTAGATACTCACCTGTCACGCATTTACCGTTTAGCATCTCACTTGGCGTTCCATTGAACGTTACATATCCACCGAGTTCACCCGCTTGTGGCCCAATTTCAACGACTCGATCTGCGATTCGCATCAAGTGCGGCTCATGCTCAACTAAGATCACGGTGTTCCCTCGATCCCGGAGAGCCAGTATTGCACTGGCCATGCGTTCGGTGTCCTGCGGGTGCAAGCCCACCGTCGGTTCATCAAAAACGTAAAGCATGTCGACCAAGCTGGAACCCAACAAAGTCGTCATCATGACCCGCTGCGACTCACCGCTGCTCAATGTGTGCAGCGGCCTCGCTAGGCATAGGTATCCTAAACCCACGGACTGTAGATACTCCATCCTGGCAAGCACTTGACGCTGGGGCTCAGAAGCCACGTACCGCGAGCGTTTCTCAGCAGCAAGCATCAAGTTGGAGGGTTCTTCAGTGGAAAGCAATTGACGTAGATCATCGATCGTCAGCTCGCACAACTGAGCAAAGGTTCGGCCGCAAAGCTTGTACGCCAACGCACCTTGGTTGAGCCGTTGTCCATTGCATTGCGTGCACGTGGAATAGGTGCGCCATCGTGCCAAAAATGCTCGCACATGCATTTTGTACTTCTTACGTTCCAACCAAGCAAAAAAACCGTCCAGTCCGCCAAACTTCCGCTCGGGAACTCCTTCATGGATCAGTCGCCATTGCTTTGGCTTCAGCTTGGATACCGGCACATCGAACGGGATATTGAATTCAGCCGCTAGTCCACGCAGTTCTTCTAGTTCATGCGAATAGGCGGGTGTTCGCCACGCAGCAATGGCTCCATCACTCAGACTAAGCGATTTATCCGGAACCACCTTATTCATATCGATAGCAACGACTTCGCCAAACCCTTCACATGTTGCGCAAGCGCCGATCGGGCTGTTGAAACTAAACAAACGCGGCTCGCTTGTTGGGTAGTCAATCTTGCAATGCTCGCAACGAAGCAATGTCGAAAAGCGATGCACTGAGAATTCGACTCCATCGACTGAACATTTTTCATCGAAAATAGCGACGGATTCCAAATCTAACTCAATCGATGACTGCACCATTACAATAGCACCGCCACCTCCTGAATCGTCCACATGATCAAAAGCGGTTCCGAGCGATTGAGCCAGTCGATCGTGATCTTGGCCCCGACCTACTTTCAATCGATCGACGACAACATACGCATGGCCACTCGCTTCAAAATGACTAGCGACCTTTTGCCGGTCGTCATCTGCCAGATGAACGGTCTGCCCGTTGGAGATCAGGCGAATGAAGCCCGATTTCTGCAGATCAAAAAGTAGCTCTGACAATTCGCCTTTGGTTTGCCAGCCAATCTCAAAACAAAAAATCGCTCGGCGCTCATCCAATTGAGCAAGAATGTCTATTGCCGTTTTGGGATTGTGCGACTCGACTCGCCGATTGCACTGATAGCAGTTGAGTTGAGCTTGATTTGCAAAAACCACTCGCAAGTACTCGAGTATTTCACTGGCAGTACCCACCGTGCTGCGATTGTTGCGAGTGCGTAGCTCGCGGGTGATCGCAACCGAAGGCGGCAAATTGGTCAGCGACTCAAATGATGGTTTATCGATTCGCTGCAAAAACTGGCGGCTATATGCGGAGAAACTTTCGATGTAGCGACGTTGCCCCTCTGCGTACAGAGTATTCAGGGCCAAAGAGGTCTTTCCACTGCCGCTGACTCCGCAAATAACCGTCAGTTGCCCGATTGCGAAATCGAGATCGAGCCCCTTCAAATTGTGCTGCCGAGCCCCTCGCAGCGAGATGCATCGAACAGGCTCATTCACCGGTCGCGATCCTTAACCATTGCTCGTCCAATTGCAAAAAAA
>JAYVBW010000238.1:0-4420 GCA_043750255.1 Pirellula sp. | reverse complement strand
TCAGCCAATGCCAACGCACCGGTCGAGTCCATAACACGGCTAGAGCCAATATCGAAAGAAGGAGGCATAGCGGGCACGCTACCCGTTGCGACCACGCAGAAATCAAACGTAATTCGGCGATCTTCGGGAATCGATGGATCGTCCCCTTCGAGCAGCAAAGTCGACGAGTTTTCGAACTTGCCATGCGCCTTTAGGATTTTGACATTACGGCGTTTGGCCAACTGTGCCAAACCGCCCGTTAGCGTTTCGATTACTTTGTCTTTTCTAGCTCGAACTTTATTCACGTCGATCTTGGGGGTGCCGAATTCGACACCCCAATCTACGCTCATTTCATGCACCTCGCCAAGCACCTTGGCGACATGAAGTAGTGCTTTGGATGGAATGCATCCCCGCAATAAACATGTGCCACCCAGTCGGGATTCCGATTCGACAAGGACAACTTCTAGGCCTTCGTCCGCAGCCAAAAAAGCCGCCGCATAACCGCCAGGTCCACCGCCCAATACGACAACAGGAGAATGCATGAGTTGGTCAACAAGCTGAGAAAAACTATCGGGACATGAATTCGACCACGATGTTAGCGTTCACCGGAAGCGAAATATCGCTTGGACCAGGATTGCCTTGAATCGTTGCTCTGAGACCTTCACTGTCGAAAGTAACCCAATCCAACGGAATAGGTGAACTATTCGCGATGATTCCTCGATAGAGATTGCGGACCGCTTCGTTGTTTCGAATTTCGATCACATCGCCAGGGCGAAGTACGTACGAAGGGCTCGAAACTTTCACGCCGTTGACCTTGAAGTGACCATGCGCGACACCTTGGCGCGCTTGTGGTCGCGTCTTAGCAAGACCGATGCGGCGAACAATGTTGTCGAGTCGTCTTTCGCACATGAGTAACAGCGTTTCGCCTGTATTGCCCTTCTTGCGTACGGCGTCATCGAAGTAGCGACGAAGCTGTCGTTCGCCTAAACCGTAGTAGTACTTGATCTTTTGCTTCTCGGACAATGCAGTGCCGTAATTGCTGGTTCGACGCCCCTTTGGGTGCATCCCTGGTGGTTGCTCGCTTCGCTTTTCATAAGCCCGAACGGCACCCGCGCTCTCGTAAAGCATTGCTCCGAAGCGTCGATTCACTCTGGCCTTGGGGCCTGTATAACGTCCCATACTGTCGTTCTCATTTCCGAGCGATCGCTCGAAGCAAAAGGTGTTTGCGAGTCATCGCGTACGCTTAATACGGAATATTCATTAGCCGTAGGGCGTTAGCCCACGGTTGTCATCTTCCGTGAACAATCCGGATTAATACGCATGTCGCTCGGTTGAGTCCGATTGAAGCGAGACTGGCTCGCATCAAAAAACAAACGGCCTCCGGTATCCCGCAGCCGTTTCAACTCGCTACGCTGCAAGGTGTGGCTCAACCAATTTCTGAATAATTTGAGGCAATAGTATCGTAAATGGCACGAGGATTCACAACCCCAAAACGTTGGGGTATCATAATTCAAGCAGGGAGATGAATTCGCATGGTCAAAAACATCTACACAGCGCTTCGTGTCCGCTTCGTGTCCTGATTGCGCAACGAAACGCCCTGTGGCCACCAAGAACCGGACGTTTTCAATTCCGACCGAACCAATCAATCAATAGAATTCAACTTTACGTTGGTATAACCTTATGTTTCAACGGACCCCTGTCCCATTTTTCACGCTTGCTTTTCTTCTTTTAAAAATCTGGATTATGCAGTCTCCTACACAGGGTCAAACTACCTATCAGACACCGCCCCAAGAAGTCATCGATATTGTCGATGCAACGCCCGAACCGTCAGTATCTCTGAGCCCAGATGCAAAGTGGATGTTGTACATCGATAGGAATTCCATGCCAGACATTGCGGATTTGGCCAGGCGCCTGGTCGGTGTGGCAGGGATGCGCATCGATCCGATTGCCAACGGAGCGTTTCAAACAGACTATTCTCGAGGGCTGTCTATTCGAAAGCGAGAATCGAACGCACTGACTCGCATCCCGATCGCACAACCTGTACGTATTGCGACGATCAGTTGGTCGCACGACTCACAATCGTTTGTCTTTACGAATGTTACCGAATCGGGAACGCAACTTTGGTGGGTCTCGATCGACAATCCTGAACAGCCGATTCAATTGACCGATCAATTATCGACGGTATTGGGATCCATTGAGTGGATGCCTGACGGGAAACGCGTCCTCTGCAATTTGGTTCCATCCATGCGAGGTCCAGAACCAGCTCCGCCAAAAGCGCCGACAGGCCCTAACGTCCAGGAGTCGTTCGGAAACGTTTCACCGATACGAACTTACCAAGACTTGTTGTCGAGCGCCTACGATGAACAACTGTTCGAATATTACGGAACATCGCAGCTCGCTATCTTGCAAGCGAACGCGCCTGCGATCGAGATCGGCAAACCAGCCTTGATCGATTTGGCAAGTGTATCGCCAGATGGCAATCATCTGCTTATCACAACCTTGCACAGACCATTTTCTTATTTATTAACAGCACAATCGTTTCCGCAATCCATTCAGATTTGGAATCTCGAAGGCAAAATGTTGTATCAGGTTGCCGAAGTACCCCTTGAGGAAAATATTCCCATTGAGGGAGTTCGCACAGGGCCTCGGTCGGTAAATTGGCGGGCTGGCTATCCAGCGACACTTGTATGGACCGAAGCTCTCGACGATGGTGACCCACGCAAGAAAGTTCTGTTCCGTGACCAGATCAAAACGCTGTCTGCACCCTTTGCAGACTCTCCTCGCGACCTGATTCGATTGGAACATCGCTTTGGCGGACTCACTTCGTTTCCAAAAGCGTCATGGCTTATGGCGACAGAGATGGATCGGGATCGCAGATGGGTTCGATCGCTTCTGTTTGAAACGGATCAACCGGACCAAAAACCAAAGATCATTCTGGACAGGAGCATGCGAGATCGGTACGGCGATCCAGGACGCATGCTGTTAAAAGCGGATAAGACTGGATTTCCCGTAGCGCAACAGGTAGGTGCATGGGTATGGTTGGCAGGGCAAGGAGCAAGCCCAGAAGGGAACTTGCCTTTCCTCGATCGAAAAAATCTTGAGACGCTTGAAATTCAACGATTGTGGCGATGCACTGCCGGAACATTGGAAAGCGTCGCCTCGATGCTCTCGAGCGAAGAAACTGACCAGCCGACGTTCATTACGCGGCGCGAATCGCCGACCAATCCATTGAATTATTATTTGCGGGATCTGGTTGCAAAGTCAGATGTTGCCTTGACCGACTTCAAGGATCCAACACCGCAAATTCGCGGCATCCAAAAGCAGATCGTCACGTACCAACGTGCCGATGGCGTACCATTGTCCGCGACTCTTTATTTGCCAGCAGGATACGTGGAAGGCACACGATTGCCATTGATTGTTTGGGCTTATCCGCTGGAGTTCAACGATGCGAGTACGGCAGGCCAAGTGTCAGCCAGCCCCTCCGAATTCACTCGTATTACCGGTCTCAGTCATTTGACATTGCTGACTCAAGGGTACGCTGTCATGGACGACGCAACCATGCCTGTGATCGGCGATCCAGAGACTATGAACGACACGTTCATTGAGCAAATTGTAGGGGCAGCCAAAGCCGCCATAGATAAAGCAGTCGAAATGGGGGTAGCGGATGGTAGTCGTGTTGGCGTTGGCGGGCACAGCTACGGAGCGTTCATGACCGCAAATCTGCTCGCGCATAGCAACCTGTTTCGAGGTGGAATTGCACGCAGCGGAGCGTTCAACCGCACGTTGACGCCATTTGGTTTTCAGTCTGAACGACGACCATTATGGGATGCCAAAGAAGTCTATGCCAACGTTTCTCCGTTTATGCATGCAGACAAAATTAAGACACCGATCTTGTTCGTTCATGGAGAAAATGACAACAATTCGGGCACATTTCCGATCCAATCCCAGCGGATGTTTCAAGCGGTAAAAGGAAACGGTGGCACAACGCGACTGGTCATGTTGCCCCACGAAAGCCACGGATATCGGGCACGCCAATCGGTCTTGCATACGCAGTTTGAAATGATAGCCTGGATGAACCAGTTCGTACGGGATGCAAAGTGAGCGTAGGGATCGGTCACATTTGCGTGCATTGTGGTCCAAACGGGTGTAGGATATTCTCAATGTTTCCTAGCTCGCCCAGGAATCGATCCACTCCATCCCTCCACGCTAAATCCTCTTAGCTGTGGTTTAACCCCAACGAGGCGCTGATTATGAATTCGAAAAAATGTCCTGACTGCAGCTCCACATCGAAGAACCCGATAGTGAGACGAGACTTTCTTCAAGCTGCGGCGAGTCTCGCAGCGATTCCTTTGGCAGCGCGCATGGTTTACGGTGAGCCAACGCGAACCAGCAAAGCCGAAACGATTGTCGGCGAGTTTCACGCCAGTCTTTCCGAAAAGCA
>JAYVBW010000237.1:0-4589 GCA_043750255.1 Pirellula sp. | reverse complement strand
TCGAATCCCCACAGGTGAGCAATCGGAATCAAACGAATCAACGAGGGGATTAGACCAGGCTTGGTGCGGTGGTGTTCCTGGACCCGAACGTCGATCTCCGAGGAGTTGACTCCTTCGGCATGTTCATCCAACTCAGCTCTTCCAGTTCGCCGGGAGACAGCAACCACTTCCGGAATATCGAGCAGCATTTGCTCCGCTCGTTCGGCGAGTCTCTGGCTTTCGATCAAGCTAGTTCCCGGTTCCGTTTGAAAGCTGATCGTGAAAGTCCCTTCATTAAATGGAGGGAGGAATTCTCCACCCATCCAGTATAACGTGGTTAAAGAAAGAGTAACGCAAAGCATGGTCACCACAAGCACTGCGTTGGCATGGCGCAACGTCAAACGCAAGACTCGACTAGCGGCACGCTTCATGATCCGAAGCAGAAATGGATCCTCGCGTTCGTCGAGGAACTTTGCACCGGGCAGTAGATAGTACGCTAGTACCGGTGTAACGGTCAGCGAGATGGCCAACGATGCCAAAAGGGATACCATGTACGACAATCCTAAAGGTGCGAACATCCGCCCCTCGAGTCCGCTCATCGAAAATAGTGGTAACACAACCAACGCTACAATCAATGTTGCATAGACGATCGAATTGCGAACCTCACACGATGCATCGTAGATCACATCCAGTGCGGGCCGTTGCTGCTCGATAGGCAAACGTCGATTCTCTTTTAGCCGACGATAGATGTTTTCGATATCGACAATCGAATCATCGACCAAATCACCGATTGCGACCGCGATACCACCGAGCGTCATGGTGTTGATCGAGATCCCGAACCAATGGAAAATCATGAACGTCAGAAAAATCGACATCGGCATTGCCGTCAGCGAACTGATACTTGTGCGGAAGTTCCACATGAACAGGAAAAGTACGATGACAACCCAAATTGCTCCATCGCGAACCGCCTCAATCACGTTGTCGATCGCGGAACGAATGAAGTCGGCTTGCTTGAAAATCCTCCGCTCGATCAAAACGTCTGCTGGCAGGTCGGCTTGCAATGCGTCAAGGACCTTACCGATCTCACGATCCAGTTTCAGCGTATCCGCGCCAGGCTGCTTTTGGACAGCAAGAATGACTGCCGCTCCTCCTTCGACACCATGATCCGCTTTGACGCGAACGCTGCCATCGCCACGTTTTACAGGACCGCCGAAACGAACCTCAGCGACTTCTTTTATGAGAACGGCCCGTTTGCCACGCCATACGACAGGCGTGTTTGCAATATCTTCAAGAGACAAACTTTGGCCACTAATACGAATCAACGACTCGCGCGGCGGGCGAACCATGATGCCACCCCCCGCGAGGACGTTGGCTTTTTGCGCGGCATCCGTC
The DNA here is from genome assembly GCA_043750255.1 of Pirellula sp. GTDB lineage: Bacteria > Planctomycetota > Planctomycetia > Pirellulales > Pirellulaceae > JBKCUI01. Next base: position 3,218 of record JAYVBW010000237.1, on the reverse strand, counting down.
AATTGCTGTAGCGTGATGTTTTGTGCCGCCAACCGCGCCGGTGAAGTGATGATCTGATATTGCTTCAATGTTCCTCCCATGACAGTCACTTGCGAAACACCCTCGACCGCGAGCAGGCGATTGCGAACAGTGAATTCACCGAGCGTTCGCAGTTGCATACGCTGCGTCTCCTCGACGTCTTCATCGGCGGGAGCGGCGTTGGAACGCAAGCCGAGTAGCATGATCTCACCCATGATCGACGAAATGGGGGCCATGACCGGGTTGACTCCGGCAGGCAATCTCGCATTTACAATTTGCATTTTCTCAGCAACGATCTGCCGGTCGCGATAGATATCGGTACCCCACTCGAATTCGACCCAGACGATCGATAGTCCGATCCCTGAGGCAGATCGAACACGCTGTACGCCGGTCGCTCCGTTGAGCTGATATTCAATCGGGCGGGTCACTAGCACTTCGACCTCTTCGGGTGCCAAGCCTGGAGCTTCGGTCATGATGGTGACCGTCGGACGGTTCAAGTCGGGAAAGACGTCGACCGGCATTTGGCTGAGATTGAAGCCGCCATATATTAATATCAACAAGCCACCGATCAGCACGAGGCCTCGGTTATGTAGTGAGAATCGGATAACTGCGTTGAGCATATTGGTTCTAAACTTACTTCAGAGCTGCATAGCCGGACTGAAGTGCGGCCGCGCCACCCACTGCAATCGACTCACCTTGTGACAATCCGTGGACAATACCGATCTGCAAATCGTTCGAACGTCCCGTGACAACAAATCGACGTTCAAAAATATGATCGGCACCTTCGACAAACACATAGGATCGCATCCCTTCATTGACGATCGCTCTCAGTGGTACGGATAGCGCAGTTGCTACCTCGCCGGTTTCAATGTGGATGCGAGCCAGCATATTGTGTTGTAACGCAAACGACGGTTTGCTTTGAAGTTCGATCCACACAGAAAGGGTTCGATCACCGACTGAAATCGACTGTCCGCTTCGTGTTATGGTTCCCAAAATCACTTCGTCAGGTGAAGTTACAAAGCGAATTCGCACATGTTGACCCATTCGGACGCGTGGAAAATCTAGCTGTGAGATGAAACCTTGAACCCAAGCGCGACTGAGGTCATGGATTTCGAAGAGCGGTTCATCGGGTCGTACTACGTGCCCCAAAAATTTGTCGAAACCCGTGATCACGCCATCGATCGGAGCGAGTACCGGCAAGGTGACCAGGAGCTGTTTACTTCTCAACAAATCGTCGATCTGCCGATCTGTAACACCTGCCGTTTTCAACTGCTGGATAACAGTATCACGTCGACTGGCGAATTGATTAAGCTGACTTTCGTTTTCCCATAGTTGCCGTGGAGCGATAGCCTCTTTCGCCGAGCGAAGGTTTTCAACCGTTGTTTGCTTCATGTTGAAGTTCAGATTAGCTTGTAGCAAATCGATCTGCAGATTTTGAAAAGCTTGACTGGTGATTTCGGCAAGTACCTGGCCACGGCGCACCGTTTGGCCACGATCGACCAATATCCTATGGATTGCACCGCCAAGTTGCGCCGATGCAATGCTCCGATTAGTTGGAGGAACATCGACCACACCGTCGATCGTGATCGTTTCTCCGATAGAATCTGTCGAAACTGGTGCAGTCTTCAAACCGATATCGCGAGCCGACTCGGGACTCACTTTGAGAACACCTTTCGCAAAAAAGCTACCCAGTTCATGACTCCCGCGTGTCACCACGCGATCACCGGGATACAGGCTTCCACCTAGAACTTCTACAAAATCGCCCGATCGTTTCCCGATGACAAGTGGCTGCTTCTTATAGGTTGAGGCAACGGCCGTTTGCTCTTGCTCGACAAGTACGAATCGTTCAGCGCCATCGCGAATCACGGACGAAATTGGGATCGTGAGGTGACTGCTGACCTGAATGGAATCTACTTTCACTTGACCAGTCAACCCGGGCAGTAGAATGGCTTGGCCACTGAATTCGTTTTTCAGGGTCGCCCAGACTGTCCCCAAATGTGTATCTGGATCCAAATACGAATCCACCACATCGACTATTCCAGCATATGGATTTGAAGAATCGTTGGTTAATTGAAATTGGATCGGCTGACCTAACGAAACACGAGTTAGGTCCTTTTCCAAAACTTGGATCTTGAGCCATACACTTCTCAGATCAATGATCTCGAACAAATGTTCCTTTGGGTCGACAACCTTACCGATCGACAAATCGGCATGCGTTACGATGCCATCGATCGGTGATCGAAGCTGCAAGAGTTGCCGATGGTTCTGTTGAGGCGACTGTAGGATCGTATCAAGCATCTCGCGTGGAAGTTGCAGAGATTGCCACTTTACGGAAGCTAACTCGACCGCCACCTTGTCTTGATCCAGTTTCAATTTCGCTTCGATCAAACGAACTCCAGGAATGGCGCCATTGCGGCTGACTTGTCCGATGTTTTCTACTAATTTCGATGACAGCAGGAGGTCAACCTGCGCGGCTCGCAGCTCAAGCTCAAGCTGTTCAAGTTCAGGGCTTTCCATCTCAGCTAGCACTTGACCAGCTTTCACCGATTCTCCTGGGCTTCCTTTTAAGTCGACGATCCGCCCTGTCAATGGCGACGCAATAACGGCATGTCGATCCCAGGGTACGACGATCGAGCCATAGGCAACCAAGGATTGCGAAAGCTTCCTCGATTCCGCTTCCACAGTTTGTACATCCAGCGTCTCGCGAGCTGCCTTGGTGAGTATCATGCTCCCGGTTTCGACGCTGACCTCCATGCCGCGAGTTGGCAACGGACGGTGGCCTTCGTGTGCATGGGCTGATGAGACGACGAGCAAAAGGACGAGTAGGATGCGTAAGGTTCCGCTTTCAAATATCCGATTTTGAACAGTGAACTCACGTCCACCGCTCGCCTTACCAGCACCGCTCGCCTCACGAGGAAAATCGACTAACTTGTAGATGTCCAATTATCGTTTCGACGCTTGATCGCTCCGAAGTTTGGCAACCGTTATAAGTGTTGCATCTGCATTGCGAAGTGCCTTACCCTTGCAGCCGTCGCAGCACAGGAATACCGTTTCACCCTTGACTTGGACTTTCACAGGCATACCCATGGATCCAAGCAAGCTATCCGTCAAAACGGCGCAAAACTTTTGCGAGTCTGCCAGAGGGCGATCTACTGAGTTTAAGCTGGCAAGTGCTTCGGCAATTTCCGCTTCGGCAATTT
>JAYVBW010000236.1:0-3401 GCA_043750255.1 Pirellula sp. | reverse complement strand
TCCGTTGGCAAAGGTTTTGTCGGTCGCATCCGTCAAGAACCGATAATCCAGCATGGGCGTCGACATCCGCAAAGATTTCGACCGATCCGAATCCTCCGTATCCTGCGGACGATCCAAGCTTGAATACTTCAAGGCTATTAGTGGGTTCCGGATTGATCTCCGCCGTCACCGGCAAGGTCGACGAAAAATTACTCACTTGGAGCCGCGGAGAAGGCGGAGACAAAGAATAGAGAATAGATCAAGCGCTCATCTCCGCGTTTCCGCGTGAAAAAAAGCTTACACTCGACCAACCTTCACTATCAACATGACAGTACTCGTCGGTTCGCGGCACGAAGGCTACGGCGAAACTGGAATGGCTCATCTCCTCGAGCACATGCTCTTCAAGGGAACGTCAACGGAACCAGATTCATCGAAGGCATTGCGGGATCGTGGCGCGACCTTCAATGGATCAACCTGGTTCGATCGTACTAACTACTATGAAACGCTAAATGCAAGTGACGACAATTTGAAGTTCGCCATTCGTTTCGAGTCCGATCGTTTGATGAATTGCTTTGACCGCAGAGAAGACTTGCTGTCGGAGATGACGGTCGTTCGCAATGAATTCGAAAGTGGCGAAAACTCTCCTGCCAACCTGCTCAATGTCCGAATGCGATCGATGGCGTACATGTGGCACAATTACGGTAAGGATACGATCGGCAATCGCAGCGACATTGAACGTGTGCCGATCGAGAATCTCCAGGACTTCTACAAGCGACATTATCAACCCGACAACGTCGTTTTAATCGTCGCAGGCAAATTCGATGAAGCCAAAGCCTTGAAGCTAGTCGCGAATCACTTTGGATCCATCCCACGTCCAATGCGGAAGCTTACGACGAACCATACCGAAGAGCCTCGTAGGACGGAGAGCGGCGCGTAGAGTTGCACCGCGTGGGTGACGTAGGTATCGTCGCGGCAATGTATCATGTACTTGCGGCGTCCCACCCCGAATGAATCCGTCTTTCGCCTTCTTGGACTTTTATTTGCTTCACTGGCTTGACACGAATTTAGCGCACGCTAAATTTAGTTTAGCGCACGCTGAACATTAAGCGTCCCTGCAAATCCCCGCTTTGGAGCAGTTTCATGATTCGATGGAAAAAAAAACGTTGTCGAGGGTTCACTCTAGTTGAGTTGCTGGTTGTGATCGCAATCATTGGCATTTTGGTCTCGCTTCTTTTGCCAGCTGTGCAGGCTGCTAGAGAGGCGAGCAGGAGGATGAGTTGCCAGAACAATCTTAAACAGATTGGCCTTGCACTGCATAATTTCGAAGGGGTCAACCGCCGTTTTCCTGCGGGCTACCTCAGCATTTCGGGCGTAGGATATCGAGACTCGCAAACGGGCGATTGGGGTTCGGGCTGGAGTTGGCTCGCTATCCTACTTCCTCACGTCGAACAGGGTAATTTGCATCAGTTGCTACGCTGGGAATTACCATGCTGGGATCAAACCAACTCGGTAGCGGTGAGGACGTCAGTACCTTTTTTTCTTTGCCCTTCTGCAATCGGTAACACGCCAACCGTGGGCATCACGGACATCAACATGAACGTTTGGCAGAATGCTGTTTTCGCTCGTGCAAACTATGTACATAATGTAGGCTGGAACGACATTTGGTCCTCGCCTGCAACGACCAACTATGACGACACTGTGCTCGGCTGCAACGGAGTCATGTATCGGAACAGTAAGATTCGTGTAGCCGACGTAACTGACGGATTGAGCAATACAGTGTTCGCCGGAGAGCGCTCTCCGTATCTTGCGGATGCAGTTTGGGCTGGGGTGGTGCCAGGGGCAAAACATTTTTCGTACAATCAATTCGCCAGTTCTGGAACGGGTGGCCCTGGCATCAATTACGACAATGCGGGTAGCTACGTTGGCGCCAACAGCGGACCGTCAATCTACGAGGACCCACAGATCATTCATCCACCCAATTGGCCGGGTGGGCATACTGACCAGATGTATTCACACCACACTGGCGGGAGCAATGTACTGATGGGGGACGGCTCTGTACGGCTCTTTATTGACGGGATCCGCTTCTCCGTGTTTCAAGCGATGTGTAGCCGCAGTGACGGTGAAGTGATCGGTGAAGACTAAAATGAATCAACCATTCGTTCCACGAGATCGCTCTACCGTGGTTTTTGTCCTTTACATCGCAGTAGTTTTTGGTGGCTGTAGCAAAATCTCTGATGAATCGAGGCAGAATCGACGGGTGGTCGATGCCGTTCTGACGGCTGTGACGCTCAAAAATGTTAAGGAATTGGACAGGGACACAGTCCTATTGGACAAGCGGTTGGCGGATGGACTATTGGCGGAGCAACATTTTAAGGCTGTAAAAGCCATTATCCAAAAAGCCCGGTCTGGGAATTGGCATGAGGCTGAAGTTGAACTCTACAAGTTCCGGGAAACGCATCCATTTCCTAAGTGACAAAAATCAGGCAATCGGTTTTTTTCGGAGAGTGGAAAGGCATCCGTTAAGAATGAGTGTCTTGGAGTTTTTACGTCTCCCAAACCCCTCAAATAGTTGGAACCTTCAACGGGATTGCGAGCCAGACGTGATATTGATGACACTTTAAGGGTCCCCCAAACTGAAAAAGAATTCACTCCACTCTCGATCCCTCCCATCAATCGCTGTTCCATCCTCTTCGGAGCCCCTGATTATCCCCTAGCAACGGTCTTTGTTTTTCCGACTAGTGTTTTTTGCTAGCTTCGAAGCAAAATACCGAGCAAGATTTTCGTTGACTATTTGTTTACGAAATCAAAAAATTCAAGGTATTCCTATCCCCTGGAATTGGAATTGTCGATACGATCAGCAGAAAGGGTTTTTAATGAATCGTTGGGTTTCCTACTTACTTGTGATTTCTATCGTCCGACTGCAGTTTGTTTGCTGCTGCGGTTCGATCGTTCATTTGGAATTAGGATACGATGCATTGGCTGTTGAGCAACACTCGCATTGTGACTCTAGTACTAACAGCCATAGTTCTAGCTGTTGCTCGGGCCACAAGGAACTGCCAAGCGTCCCTAATCTTTGCTTGGCGCCCTGCCACGATGGCTCTGGTTGCGATCATGGTAAAGACGGACCACATCAGCATCATTTGCATGTCCTGCATGCTGCAATGATGGCGTCTACGCCACAGCAATCCATCGATCGAGTTGTTTTGTCTTCATTGGATCCATTCGTCGACACGACTATCGGAGTAGTGCCAACGCAATCGCGCGTATTGTCATTTGCCACGTGGCATCTGCAATTCTTTAGCAACATAAGTATTCTCACCCTATTTGGGCAGCTTCGTATTTGATTCGGAATCGTTTGCGTTCTTTCATTTTTGCAAGCGAATTGTTTTTTTCGATTCATTTTGGAGATTGAATTTTGTTGC
>JAYVBW010000235.1:0-4025 GCA_043750255.1 Pirellula sp. | reverse complement strand
TTGGGCAATCGATAGGGAGTACCCTGATTATTCACAGTGTTTCTATTGATCTGCCGAAGCGCGCAAGCCAAATGGTGCTCACTTTACTGAGCCGCAGGCTCTAGCCGCGTTCGAAAAACCATTGTTTCCATTAACGCGGCTAGCGCCTGCGGCTCAAATTTGGAACAAAGTGAGTGCCATTGGGCGCTAGCCGCGGATTATTCACGGAGTTCAATTTGAGCCGCAGGCGCTAGCCGCGATTTATTGTTATAATTTTTCGGAGATGCTAACTTGAACAGCATCATTCAAAGCGAACGAGAACGTGACAGAGCTTGGTACAACACGAACGCGGCTAGCGCCTGCGGCTCAAGAAATAAAAAGGAATCACTGCCATGTCGGAAATGGTTGGCGTATTCATAACATGGACTACGTACGGAACTTGGCTGCCTGGCGACGCGCGAGGCTGGCGATCTCGAAAAGGCGGGCAACAATTGCCCGATGCAATATTGGTGGTCCGTAGCGCGGCAAAACTCATATCCGAACCCGTTGTATTGCGTATCGCCGATCGTTTTGCTGTCGAAGCGGCTTGCCATAAGCACTGTAATTTTCGGGACTGGACCTTGCACGCAGTCAATGCTCGAACGAATCACGTTCACGTTGTTGTTTCAGCTTATGTCAAACCGCAAGTAATCCGAGATCAATTGAAAGCAAACTGCACACAATCGCTCAGGGCTCAAACGGATCCGTTGAATTGCGAACGAACATGGACGAAAAGCGGAGATTGCCAAGTTCTATATGACGACGACGATCTATTCGAGGCCATCGACTACGTCATAAACGCCCAAGACTGAGCCGCAGGCGCTAGCCGCGATGAGTTGAATGCGCGTAAAAACGGGGCTCAAGTTTGTTTAATTCTATCGCGGCTAGCGCCTGCGGCTCAAGTAATCGCATGACGGCGCAAAAATCGGGCGAATTGTTGGTGAAAGTCAAGTGGCGTTGTACAACTAAACTCTAACTCAACCAAGCAGGCAACACACCCATTGCTGGCAGTTCCACCATTTGGATCTTTTCGATCGCATTGATCGCCATCAATTGATCGAGTGCGACTTTAGGCGGAATGCCATCCAGGTTTAAAACTCCAATCGCATGGCCGCCAGGTTGTTGAGTTGCACGTCCGACCGACATTTGCCCGATGTTCACTTGATGCTGGCCAAATACAGTTCCCACCCGACCGATGATGCCAGGTACGTCGGTGTGCGTGAAGAATAACATGTGACCGTCCAGGTACGCTTCTAGCCGATAGTCATCGATCGATATCAAGCGTGACATGTTGTTGCCAAAGACGGTAACGCCTGCTTTCACGCGTTGACCACTGCCGCTGACCTCTGCGGTAATCGACGAGCTAAAGGCACCGAGTTCGCGATTCCTGTTCTCGGTCAGTTCGATCCCTCGTTCACGAATCAGCATCTCAGAATTGATGATGTTGACGTCATCCGCCATGGCTTTTTCCAGCAAGCCAGCACAAAAAGCTGCTGTGAGAAGTTTCGTGTCCTTGTCTGCGACTTCGCCACGATAGTTCAGTTGGCACGAACCGATGCTCCCCGCGTGCCATTGTGCCATAAGCAAACCGAGTCGATATGCTGCGTCGAGGTAGCCGCGGAGGGCGTCCAGTGTCTTTGGGTCCAGCGATGCGACGTTGACCGCATGTCGAATTTCGCCCGTCTTGAAAAAATTGATCAGCAATTGAATGCCTTCGATCGCTACTTGTGTTTGAGCTTCTTCGGTGCTCGCTCCTAAATGAGGAGTGCAAATAACGCCTGGCATGCCAAACAGAGGGCTATTTGTACAAGGCTCTTCTTCGTAAACATCCAACGCGACTCCAGCGATAATGCCTCGCTTGAGACCTTCGACTAGTGCCGCTTCCTCATAGATTCCGCCTCGCGCACAATTGATCAATCGTACACCCTTTTTAAGAATATCCAGTTGCTTCATGCCGACCAAATACTTGGTTTCGTCCGTCAACGGAGTGTGGACGGTCAAGTAGTCGACTCGCGGTAACAACGCTGCGATCGAATTGGATTTTTCGATCCCCATTTTGGTCGCTTGTTCGTCGGACAAGAACGGATCATACGCAATGACTCGCATACCAAATGCCAGTCCTCGCGTCGCTACCTCACGACCGATGCGCCCCATCCCAATCACACCAAACGTTTTGTCGGCGAGCTGGCTGCCCATAAAAGTCTTACGGTCCCAACGACCCTCACACAAACTTTGGTAAGCCGGAGCGACGCTACGAGATAGCCCCAGCATTAAAGCGAACGCATGCTCGGCCGTGCTGAGTGTGTTGCCAGCCGGCGTATTCATCACGACGATACCCAGCCGAGTGGCAGCCGTTTTGTCGATATTGTCGGTGCCAACCCCCGCCCGAACGATCGCTCGCATCCGTTTGTTTCCTTCCAACGATGCGGCTGTGATTTTAACTCCGCTGCGTACGATCGCACCGTCAAACTCATTGAGCGACTTGCGCAATTCCTCCCCCTTCAAACCTGTTCGGACTTCGTATTCGAAGCCTTTCTCAGCGTTGAGGAGATCGAAGCCCTCTTGAGCGATTGGGTCAAGAACTAGAATGCGAAACGTCATGGATGATTTGCCGATAGAGAAGTGGAGTGGAGTGGAGAAGTGCTGTGTCGACTAAGCGTTCTTGGACGCGAAGTCATCCATGAGTTGTGCGAGCGACTGGACGCCTGCCATCGGCATCGCGTTGTAAATGCTGGCTCGAATTCCGCCGACGCTTCGGTGACCTTTTAGTGAATCAAGACCGATAGCTTGAGCTTGCGTCAAGAATGCTTTTTCTAGGCCCTCGTTTGGAAACCGGAAAGTAGCGTTCATCAGCGAACGCGATTGTTGCTGAGCGTGTGCCAAGTACATAGCAGGGTGCCGATCGATCGCATCGTAGACCCATTTGGCCTTTTCTTGATTGATTTTATGCATGGCAGCCAGGCCGCCAATGGTCTTTTCAACCCATTCTGTTACCAGGCCCAGCACATAGACCGCGAAAGTCGGTGGCGTGTTCCACATGGAGTCTTCTTTGGCGTGGTTGTTAAAATTCAGGTAGCCAGGCAATTCATCGCTCGATCGAGCCAACAAGTCTTTGCGAATAATCACAACAGTGACTCCAGCCGGTCCTGCATTTTTCTGAGCACATGCATAGATGAGTCCATACTTGGAAACATCGACCGGTCGGTGCAGAATGTCCGAAGAGCAATCGCAAACCAACGGAGCTGCCGAACGGAGGTCTTGCTGAAACTGAACGCCCTGGATGGTTTCGTTGCTGGTGATGTGCACATAAGCAGCATCAGGGCGTATTTTAAGTTCTGTTTCCGTGGGGATTCGGTCGTAGTTGGTCTCCGCAGAATCGTAAATCGCCTCGACTTTGCCTTCTCGTTTCGCCTCTCCGATGGCGTATTTTCCCCAAGAACCAGTGAGCACGTATTGTGCAGGACCAGCATGTCCTCGCAACAGGTTCATTGGAATCATCGAGAACTGCAGCCGAGCTCCCCCTTGGAGGAACAGCACCTCGTAGTCCGATGGGATGCCAAGCAATCGGATGAGACGCTGCTTTGCCGCTTCTTGAATAGCCATAAATTGCTTGCTACGGTGAGAAAGTTCCATCACCGAAGCGCCACAACCGGGCAGGCAAAGCATCTCATCCCGGATGCGTTCAAGGACCGGGACCGGAAGTACAGCCGGACCAGATGAGAAATTAAAAAGTCGTTTTTCCATTATTACCGTGTTATTCAGCGGTCGAAATCGTCGGATGTTCTAGAAACACCAAACATCCCCAGCGGGTTCGGATTTTACGTCTAGAATGCATTACGCGGAAGGAGTAATAAAACGGCTCCCGCACCTTGTGACCGTTTTTTCATAATGCCTGATAACTAGCTTATGTCGCATCGCAGTACACGCCAGGTGGTGGAGGATCTCCGCTTAAACGACCGTCTAATTGAAATAACGGTCCCTCTCTCGACCCATTTGGAAATCGCCGA
>JAYVBW010000234.1:0-2453 GCA_043750255.1 Pirellula sp. | reverse complement strand
CTCGATTGGTCTTCAAGTTCGGCAACGGCAAAATGGAAATGATAATGAAGGGCATGGGATTCTTTATGAAGTCAGCTTTTCCTAAACAGAGTATGGTTTTTTTGCTGGCCTTCAAGAGCTTTGCTGAGAACGGGACGGATGTGCGATTAAGCGGCTAGACTGTTCAGACCAGTCCCCCCATTGCTCCAAATAACTGCGGTAAGCGGGATGCAAATCCGCTTGGCCTTCGATCATTTGTTTGGTGGCATCCGTGAGGTGTCGTTCTTGCTCAAGTGTCAGGCGTCCCATCATGACTTGAACACGCAGGAATACAAAGTAGGTGTCCAGAACATCGCACCGGCAATACTCGCTGATCTCGGAAGTCTTGCCAGCTGCATACAAGTCTTGAACCATGCTCCCCTGCACGTCGAGCTTTCCCGGTTTATTGAGAAGACTTGCCGCTAGGTTTAGACCTCCTCGGAACCAACTGCTGCCGAAGTTCGTCAGTATCTCATGTAAATCAAAATGCGAATGGATGTTATATCGGTTTCGGTTTTGTTCAAAAGATTTATCGCGGATATTGAACCAGGAAGGCACACTAATTCCATATCGAAATGCAGCGAGCTCCATCAATGGAATGTCGAAAGACCGACCGTTGAATGTGACCAGGGTAGGTCGAGCATAACGCTCCCATCCCATCCAGAAGTAGCGTGTTATTACGTCTGGCCGAAAATGCGGCTCGTCCAGCGACACGATCTCCATTAGACTAAAATCTTCCCTAATCTTTGCAGCCACCACTGCGATCGGCGTATGGTAAGTGTACGGAATGAAGTCGCGACCGCTCTCGATGATGAGATCTTGTCGAAACGCATCGATCGCCTGCTTTGGATTGTATTTTCGTTTTGGGTAGCGAGTCTTCGCGATCGCTTCCCCGTCTGCGACACTCTCTACATCAAAGAGGAGATATTTGACTTCGTTGGTAGGAACGGACATACGTCAAGGCTCGATGAAAAACGACAGCTCTGGAAATTTTGGTATTATTTTACCAGAGTCCCGCCGTTGATGCATCTGGGCCTGTGAACGTGCAACCTGCGGAATACGACAACTATTGATCCGCCGATGCTTACTGTGGCTTAGGTGTATCGGTCGCTTTCTTTTGGCGTAGGTAGCGGTGGCACTCGATACATTGCACGGTCAAACTGACATATCCAAGTGCAGCGCGATCCAAATTTTCCTCATGCGCCGCTTTAGTAATGACATTCAATGCTCGACGAAAGTCACCGCTATGGTCGAGATACTCGAGAGTCGTGTGAGCGTTCCAACTGCTCTGTAGACTAAGGGCGTTAAGCGCTTGAGCATCTTTTGCAATCCGCTGAAAGTCTTCCGTTGCCAAGCCCTCAATGATCCCTTTCGTATGATCAAGCTTCAATTGCATGAAAGTCCTTAACTCACTCTTTGAGGATTGTTCCGATTGCTCGGAAGGGGTTCCGTGAAGACGCATCATGCTAAGCGCAATCGCGCAAGCGGGTACAGCGATAATTAGGATTCGTTTCATATTTAGGTTCCATTATTCCTTAATGTGACTCGGGCGGCAGTAGGCAATTTACGTTTTCGGACTCTTGTTCCTCATGTTGCTCAATTACATCGACAATTAAGCCAAGCTCGTAGACGCCCTTTTTCCAAGCGTCGCACTCAGACTCCGCGTCCTGCATGCGGTCGATCAGGTGCTTCAATCGATCTAGAATATTTATATGATCTCTATCGCATTGACGTTTAGCTGCATCAGCTTCTGGAGAACCATTACCGTGTGCAACTCGAATTTGCTTGCCAATTTCTTCTTCCCTAGCAAAATGGGCTTGAAGTTTCTCGTTCAAATCGGCTAGCTTTCGAACGGTCTCTCGAAACTGAGAAATTCGCAATTTAGATTGGCCGTCGATCCATTCCGATAGTTCGGCCGTGTAGCGATCAAGTACCTGATGCTCAACTTTCCAGAGCGCGAAAAGCAAATCAACGTTTGGTTTATCCTGCGTTTTCATGATTTCTCTCGACTAATTTTGTCCAAGCGATTGGAAAGGATAGAAAAAAAATTCGAGCAGTTTACTAATCAGTGCAGTTCGCAACCCATTCTAGATTTGGTGAATGCAATTCGGATGCCAATGCAATTCAAACGGGCGTATCGATGTAAATCGAATACGAACAGACCATTTTAAACTTAATCCATGCCATTAGTGAGCCAGAAACGACCAGAAGTGTGACTCAACGGTACGTTCGTAGGTCAAATAGAAACGTACAGCTTTCGATGCCCTGCGTACAATGGCACAACCTGCACTGTTAGTAGCGAACGCTGTGCAGTGCCGGAAGCGATCAGGCTGGCTTACGTGTCGTCGCTGGTTTGTGTGTGCTTTTTCTGGTGCCGAATGAAGTCGCGAAACTCTTGCGGCCACTGCGTTTCCATTTGAATAGGTGAGCCAGTG
>JAYVBW010000233.1:0-7114 GCA_043750255.1 Pirellula sp. | reverse complement strand
ACATCCAGTTCACCCGCGCGTCTGGAGATTGCGCCCCAGCGATTGGTATCGTATCGCATGCTCGCTTGGCCCAGGCACTCGCAAGTTCCGTTACGAGTGGATCATTCATGAGAATAAGAGACTGCGCTGGCACGTTGGAAACGTTGCGACGACCCATTGAACTAAAAGGTGTGGGCGTATCGAAAGCGACAAACATAGGTGACAGGAAGTTTCGCCGAACCTCGAGATAGATTGATCGACGGTTTGAGCCATCCTGCGGGCCGCTTTTTCCAGGGCGTCCACGGCCATCCATAAAGGCAGTTAGATGGACAGGGATCGAGGGACCATTCATACTAGGATCCAAACGACCAGCGATGCTCAATAGGGCGTCGCGGATCGTTTCACCCTCTAATCGCTTCTGCGGATGATGGTGCCAATACTGATTGTTGGGATCGATTTCCATCGCGGCTGGATTTATTCGGCTATCCATTTGGTAAGTCGTCGACAGGACCACGTACCGGATCATGTTCTTGATCGAACGTCCGTCGAACAGGAACTTGGTTGCAAGGTGGTCCAATAAATCTGGGTGGCTTGGCCGTTGCCCGAGCACGCCAAAGTCGTCGGTCGTAGGCACAATCCCTCGCCCCATAAGGTGATGCCAAACGCGATTAACAATCACACGTGCTGTTAACGGGTTTTCGGGTGCATTGATGCGTTCCGCCAACTGCAACCTACCGCTGCCAGCTTCGATCGGCATGGGCGCTGGACCATCTACGGCAGAAAGAAACCGTCGTGGAACCACGTGTCCTGGATTCGATGAATTACCTCGAATGAGAACATGCTCATCTTCGCTCGTTCCATCCACCATTGCCATCGCCAAACGCGATGTCGTTCGAACTTGTTGCTGAAGCTCCGTACGTTCTTTCGCCCATGTCTCAACGAGTTTTCCTAGTGTTGCACTTAGGGAAGCATCCGCCTGAATTGCCGACTCGATCAACTGAACGCATAGCGAGACTTGATTCGATAATTGAGCCCCTGAGTCTTCAATAGATTTGAGCTGGTCTGGACTTGCCCCCTGAACAACCCATTGCACCTCAAGCGTCGAATCGACGGCAGGCGTGAACTCCAAATGCAATCGGTGACCCACGTAACGGCCCAATTTTAACGTAACCCATTGATAACCGTCAGCCTTGGGAATTGCGAGGACGGTTTCACCATGGAGAGGCCCCGCTAGCAAGCGATGTGAGTCGACGCAAGCGACAATGTGGCCTTGCCCCTGAATTCGGCACTGCACTGCGCCATTTAGAAGTGTAAAAGTAGGGGACCGCAATGTTCGGCCGCTTCTTGGCAATCCAGCGATGCTGCTCTTTTGATTGGGCGAGTTGACTTCTTGCTTCCCAATCGCATTCCAAAAGTTGTCGGTAACTGCCGCACAAAATCGTGAAAATTCGAGTTTGCTGGTCCCATTGATGGTAGATAAATAGAACTCGCCCAAACGGCGTGGCCTGTCTCCAAACAGTTGTCCGTCAGATAGAAATTCCTTTGTGTCAGCCGTGGCATAGTCTACGATCCAACAATCGGCTAACGAGGGGTCGCGGGCTGCGATCGTTTGAAACAGATAGAGTTGGTTCATATCCTCGAACGCGGTTGGGGCAACTTTGGAAAGTAGCGGCCGGATCTGTTCACGAAATTTGTCATCCAATTCAGAAAGCTGCACACCTACTTTGCGATTGTGCTCAAGCGAGTCGAATGCAACCTCCCGATAATCACTGCTTTGCAGGAAACCAGAAATGGAGTAGTAGTCTTCGGTTGAAATCGCATCAAACTTGTGATCATGACATCGAGCACAGGAAAGGGTGACAGCAAGAAATGCTTTGGACATGACATCGATCATGTTGTCGAACCGATCTGACTCATCTTTTCGAATATCCACAGGCGAGTGTACCCATTCACCAAGGTGCCAAAAGCCCGTGCCTAGAATCGACTCATTATAATTTTCAGCGGGGTTGAGCCGAGGTGATTTCAAAAGATCACCTGCGATGTGCTCACGGACAAATTGGTCGTAAGGCAGATCGGCATTGAACGCCCGGATCACATAGTCGCGATATTGGTAAGCATAAGGTGCATCGTTATCGAATTCGTGCCCACGCGATTCTGCATAACGCACTAGGTCCAGCCAGTGCCTGCCCCAGCGTTCTCCAAAGTGAGGCGATTCAAGCAGTTGATCAACGAGTTGTTTCGTTGCATCTTCGCTTTTGTCGGCCAGGTAATTCTGCACTTGCTCAGGCGAAGGTGGTAGACCAATCAAATCAAAATAGAGTCGCCGAACTAGAGAGGCTTTGTCCGCTTGGTATGCGGGCCTCATTCCGGCCCCTTCAAGTCCAGAAAGAATAAAATAGTCGATAGCACTTCTTGGCCAATCTTGATCGACAACCGGCGGACGAGGGGGGGTTTGAATAGGTTGCCATGCCCAATGTTTTTCTTTTCGATCCAGCAAGTCAAAAACATCGCGGGTCGACTCTTCCGATGATGCGAATTCGGCTGACCATGGTGCTCCCATGGCAACCCATTTCGTCAAGGCGTCAATATCTTTTGGGGGCAGTTTGCCTTTAGGAGGCATTTCGAATGCGTCATATCGAACCGCCTGAATGAGCAAGCTCTCGTCCGGATTCGAAGCAACAATCGCGGGCCCAGAATCGCCCCCTTTTAGCATTCCTTGACGTGAGTCCAAAAGAAGTTCGGCCTTGAGACGCCCCGCCTTGCGACTGTGACACTCGAAACAATGCTCAACGAGCAGCGGCCGAATTTCCTTTTCGAAAAACGCCAATTGTTCGACAGATGATTTCGTTGGTTCACCCTGGTCGCGTTGGTCACCCTGACTGACAACAGCAGGGCAGGCCAGATAAACGATGACCACCGACGCAAATAGCGTGGTAGCAATCAACAATTGCGAATTTTGAAATGGTCGAATGCGAATTTCAAGCACCTCTGGGAGCCCTGGCGAGCGATCGGCAAATTAGATAGTCCATCTAGAAAGTATAATACAAGCTGGCTTCTTTCCTGCGTACGTCCTGTAACGAAATCGCATTTGGAGAACGCAGGCGGATGCGCGGAGCCGCAGAGGAAATTCCGCTCATTGCGCCACGCCTCTCGCCCCACCGCCCCTAAAAACCCTATGAACCAGCCGAAAAATCGGTCTAACCGAAATAGTTGGCCCGAATAAGTCGAAGACAACTCCGTAGAACATAGCGTGAATTCGTACATGCAACCACAATAGTCAGGGTGACCTGCGGCATGATTTTCGGTTTCTTTTTCCTGGCCAAGATTGCAATTGAACTTCACTCGATTAACTCCATGGCTGGTCGTTTTGCTTCCGTTAGCGTGCGCGATGGGTATCGTATCAGGGCTTCGCAATAGCGAAACCATGAGGTCTTGGCTTCTTTCCGACAGCGTGACCCACGGGCAATCAAGTCGGGAAATTCTAGAGCAGACAAATGCGGAACTCCCTGAGCGAAGCCATAATCCGCTCTCTATCCATGTGTCCACCGGAATGCAGCGTGCCTCGGGGGTTCGATTCGGCTCCGTTCAAGTATCTGATTGGAACGAGGATAGGATCATTCCAGCGAAGCTCGAACTGGATCCAGCCCGGCATTACGCGGTGACCGCCCCAGCCGATGTTATCGTAGAGGAACTGTCTCGCCCGCTTGGCCAAACTATTCGTAGAGGGGAACCGCTCCTCGAAATGTCGTCTTCGCAATTGACGACATTGCGGGGTGGGCTGGCACGGCAACAACTACTCACTATGAAAGCACAACGCTCCGTCGAATGGCATCGCGCGATCGAAAAGCGTGTGAATGAAATCATAGAAAAGATCGAAGCCACTTCCGAAAAGCCTAGCCGCGATTGGCTGCCGCCTCCGAGTGTACAAACTGCTGACTACGGTGCCAAGATATTGTCTGCTTACGCAAAGTATTGGGCAGCCACTCAAATGTCTCAAATCTCAGAACGAGCCATCAACTCGGGTGTGATGGCTGAAAAGGCAATGATCGAAAGGACTACGGACCGTGAAGGGGCACGAGCCATATTGCGAGGTGCAATCGAACAATCAAGGTTTGATATCCAACAAGCGATTCTCGCTGCGGAATCCGATTTGGCGGCCGCTGAGGGTTCATTGCAGAGTATCCAGTCGGATATGCGTCGCTACCTTGGAATGAAAATATGGGACTCTGAGTTAGCGTCCAAACCGTTGAATGCACTATTACCGGACAGGTTCATTCATCATTCACCTGGAGATGGTATTGTTTTGGAACGTTATTTTGCCAATGGTGAACGAGCCTCGATGGGGGAACTGGTTGTGCTCGTAGCGGATATCACTTCGCTTTGGTGCGTCGGTGATTTGAGACAGCGTGATTGGGATCTGTTGCAGCTCAACGCTGGCAAGGCAATCGAAGCCGAAATCGTAGGTCTTGAATCCTTAGGGCGAATCCCGGCCAAGATTGAAATGGTGGGCGGGACTGTTCAATCTGCGACTGGCAGCATTCGCTTGACGGCATCGATTGCCAACCAAGAGTTACGATTTCGACCGGGCATGATAGCCAGACTCATGTTGACCCGCCACCAGGATGGTATCGTTGTCCCGACCGGAGCTATATTTACAAACGATGGCAAAGACTATCTCGTTCGTCAGGATTCGGACGAAGAGTTTCGCCTTGTTCCAATCAAGGTTGGGAAACGCCAACAGGCCAAGGTAGAAATTACCGAGGGTGCCGAAACCGGTTGGACCATTCTTGTCGACGGCGTATTCCAGATCGCAAGCCAAGCGTTCTTGGAAAAGGAATAAGCGAATGCTCCAAAGACTCATCGAAGCTTCGATCCGATTTCGATGGCTGGTTCTTTTTGCTGCCTTGGCCGTTTCGATTGCAGGGGTCTATTCGAGCTTTCAATTGCCGCTCGATGCGATCCCCGACTTGACCAACGTTCAAGTGCAAGTTGTAACGTCGGCAGGTTCTCTTTCCCCGATTGAAGTGGAGCGATACGTAACGCAGCCGCTTGAAAAGCAACTCAATGGATTGCCCCGCACTGCCGAGTTACGGAGTATTTCTCGATTAGGGATTTCGCTGATCACGGTGGTCTTTGACGAAGGGACCAATCTTTATTGGGCACGGGAGCTAATCAATCAACGGCTTTCTTCGATTGATGCGATGCCAAACGGAGTGGATCGACCGCAACTGGGTCCGCTTTCTACCGCATTAGGAGAAGTGTTGCAATTCGAGGTCCGAGGGGACCCAAGTCGCTATAATGCCACAGAACTGCGGTCGATTTTAGAGTGGGAAATCTCGCCGGCCCTCCGAGCAGTAAGGGGTGTAACCGACGTCAACGCACATGGTGGTTACTACAAATCGTTCGAAATTCGGCCAGACCCAGAACGATTGCGTACGATGAATTTGACGCTGGACGACATTGCCAAGAGTGTTGCTCGAAACAACATGGCTACGGGCGGCGGTTACATGATATCGGGCAGCCAGCAACGTTTTATCCAAGGGGACGCATTATTGCAGTCGGTCGAGGATATCCGTCAAATCGTGTTGCGATCGGCTGATGAAGGATCACCTGTTTTGATCAAGGACGTCGCCGAAGTTGCGGAAGGCGCACTTTTAAGACAGGGGGCAGCCACGCGCGACGCACGGGGCGAAATAGTCGTTGGCATGGCCATGATGCTCGTTGGTGAGAATCCTCGCATTGTTGTTGCGCGAGTCAAAGACCGGCTGGAAGAGCTCAAGGCAACGCTCCCTGAGGGTGTTGAGATCGAAGTCATCTATGATCGCGAGGGGTTGATCAATCGCGCGCTGACAACCGTCGGCCGCAATCTGCTCGAAGGTGGCGGGCTGGTCATCGTGATCTTGTTTTTGTTCCTAGGATCGTTTCGCGCCGGATTAATTACGGCGATCGCTATTCCTCTATCGATGTTGTTTGCGATCAATGCGATGTTTGCCCTGGGGATTTCAGCGTCGTTGATGAGTTTAGGGGCCATCGACTTTGGCCTAATCGTAGATTCCTCTGTGATCATGATTGAGAACTGCGTGCACCGTTTGGAAAATGCAACCGAGGCCGAAACTCGCGAGTCCGTTGTAAGAGACGCATCTCTCGAAGTGCGCAAACCTACTCTGTTTGGAGAATTGATTATCGCCGTGGTGTATCTTCCGGTTTTGATGCTCGATGGCAGCGCAGGAAAACTGTTTTTTCCGATGGCATTTACTGTTTTGCTTTGCCTGTTAGGGTCATTGATCGTATCGATGACCGTGATGCCAGCCCTCGCCTCGCTCGTCTTGCCTTTTCGAAACAAAAAAGCAACGAGAGCAAGTTTTGTAATGCGGATTGCTTTGGCAATCTATCGACCTATTCTCGGATTCGTTTTGGCGAAACCCACGGTAACCCGTATCGTTGCAGTTTGCCTGACCGTCCTTGCGATACCGATGGCGTTGCGGTTGGGTGGTGAGTTTATGCCGCGGCTGGAAGAAGGTGACTTGCTCATCGAAGCGGTCCGACTACCCAGCGCGACTCTTGAAGACTCCGTCAAGATGACGACGCGAATCGAGACGATCGTCAAGCGGCATCCAGAGGTGAAAACTGTTTTTTGTAAAACAGGCCGGCCGGAAATCGCAAACGATATTATGGGCGTTCACCAAACAGACGTGTGGGTTATGCTGCATCCAAAAGAGCAGTGGCCAAAGGGGGTAACTCGCGACACTCTGATCGAATCGTTTTCGAAGGAGCTCAATCACTCGATTTCCGGTGCAATCTTTGGTTTTACGCAACCGATCGAAATGCGAGTTGACGAATTGGTCGCTGGGGTTAAAGCGGATGTGGCCGTTCTCATTTACGGCGACGATTTGCAGGAGCTAGCGAGACTTTCCAAAAAAGTTGTCGATGTATTGCAAAAGATTCCTGGTCACGCGGATGTGAGAGCAGACTACCAGGCGAATCTCTCCACGTTGAGAATCGAAGTGGATCGAGTTGCATTAGCCCAATACGGAGTGGATGCAGCTGTAATTATGCAAACGGTGGAAGCATTGGGTCAGCTCGAGTGTGGAACAGCCTACATCGGTCGAGCTCGTTTTCCGATTGTGATTCGTCT
>JAYVBW010000232.1:0-11829 GCA_043750255.1 Pirellula sp. | reverse complement strand
CCGATCCATTTCTTATCCATTTTGGCTTCTCCCATCCGCATGACGCCCGCGATGGCCGCCCTGAGCTACTGGAAAAATACGGTGCCGTGAATCATACGGACTGGGCCACTCTCCCTTTATCAAATCCTAAACAGCCCGCATTGCCAATCAACTATCTGCCGGCGCACCCGTTTCCGCATGGGCATCCCGGCTTGCGGGATGAAACCACCGTTAGCGGCGTATGGGAAAAGCGCGATGAGCGGACAATACGCAATGAGCTTGGCCGCGAATTCGCATGTAGCGAGGCAATCGACATTCAAGTTGGTCGCGTACTCACCAAGTTAGAAGCCATGGGCGAATTAGAAAACACCTATATCTTTTACACTGCTGATCACGGCATAGCGATTGGTCGCCACGGATTGCAGGGGAAGCAAAACCTCTATGAACACACTTGGCGAGTGCCTTTCATCGTGAAAGGGCCAGGCATCAAGCCGGGTAGCCGCGCCCTGGGAAATATTTACTTGTTGGATACGGTCGCCACGCTTTGCGACCTTGCCGGTATCCCTGCCCCGGACAGCAATGAAGGCCTCAGCTTCAAACCTGTGCTAGAAGGCAAGCAAACCACCATGCGCGATGTTCTCTACGGTACGTACTCTGGAGGCACCAAGCCGGGTATACGCTGTGTAAAAAAGGGGGACTGGAAACTGATCAAGTACGACGTTCTCGATGGCACCGTACATGAGACTCAGCTCTTCGATCTGGCTACTAATCCTGACGAACTTTTAACCGAGCATGGCAAACAAGTCTCAGCACTGGCCAACTTAGCCAACGATCCAAAATACGCGGGCAAGCTCGCTGAAATGGAAAACGTACTTCTAAGCGAGATGCGCCGCCTCAACGACCCATACCGTCTTTGGAATCAGCCCGAGGATGGGCTCGCGCCACCTTTGGATGGCAAGACAAAAAAATTAAAAGCGAAGTGAGTCTGGGGGGAAGTAGGGCAGGAAAAAGAAGGGTAGGACGCAATCTCGTTTCTACTTAAGCAACGAAAGTGGATTTACCCGGGTCGCGAGAGGCATGTCAACTGGACCTCCCAATCGATGCGATTCGAATACCGCAGCGATCATTTCGATAATGGATCGAGAATCTTCAGCAGAGCACTTTGTTGGCTTTTGGTGTTCGATGCAACTGATTAAGTCGACCATTGCAGCAATATGGCCACCTTCGTAAGTTCCATCTTTTCTTGGTTCTGGCTTGCCGATGCCGGCTGAAGAGATTGACTCCCAATTCTTGCCGCTCCGACCTGGAGACCAGCTACTGTCGCGAAGAATGTACGCGGTTGCGAGATAGCCAGTCTCCATCTCTATAATCCCCTTGGAACCAAAGACCTGAACCGCAAACCGGGTGGGTTTGCCTGCCACATTACGTCGCGACGCAAAATGGCCCACCACTCCGCTGGCAAACGCATAGCGAGCCTGCACATTGTCGCCCGCAAGCAAACCGATTCCTTCGGCCCCGTCGACAACGTCGGATTGGGTCACGGGATGACCGTCTTGGGTAACGACTGATGTACAAGAAATTGGGGGGCCGCCTGCAAGCGATCGCATGAGCCCGAACACATGCGAACCTAGCACCCATAAATCTTCGGCGCCACCGCGTCGGTCTTCTTTGCCTCGAGCTCTCAGTTCTAGAACCTCGCCAATCGAATCATGCTCGATCAAGGACTTTACAACATCAAGGATAGGTGAGTACTGACTGACGTGGGCAATGCTAAACTGCAAATGCCGCATCTCAAGTTCACGAATGATGTCATCGCACTCCTCAAGCGTCCGACAGAAAGGTTTTTCCATATAGATGTGACAACCAGCCTGAATTGCGGCCTTGAGCATCGAGTGATGCTGATCGATCCATCTGGGGCAGATTGCGACGATGTCCAGCTTTTCCCGAACGAGCATCTCTCGATAATCAGCGTAGACTGTTTTTGGATTCGTCCGCTTCTGAGCTTCTGTTCGCCCATTCTCCTGGGCGTCGGCGAGGGCCACAATCTTCACATTGGAAAGCTTCGAACAAGCGACGTCGACTCCGTGTCCGTAATCCCCCTGGCCGGTCGAACCAATGATGCCGACTCGATAGTTTTTGGCCATGCCGTCTTCTCCCTACAAAAAATGAACTCTTCGTGATGCAATAGTGATTCTAGCAAAACGCGCAAGCTAGTGATGCATGAATAGGGAACGAATCACTCGCTAACGCATTGTTCTATTGGGTTTGTTTCCACCCTTTTTCAGTTTTCGATCGGTTGTTTACGGTAAAGCAGCCAACAGATGCCGCCGGTGATCAACACGCAAACGTATATGGTAAACATGGGGTCCCATTGGTCTCGTCCAGAAAGGCTACGGCTTACTTGCCAATCGGCGAAAACTCCCACGAACCATTGTGAAGCCAAAGCGCCAACGGTTCCCATCATATTCATCAACCCGAAGAGCGGACCAACGTGCTTGCCACTCTGTTCGATCGCTGACGACCACCAAGTCGGTAGTGTTAGCTGGACAAAGAAACAGGAGAGAGCCGCTAAGCTGGATAGTCCCACCACGGAATCAGCTCGAACAGCCGAAAATAGCGACACAGCACTGGCGAAAAATGCTCCCGAGCAGAATAGGCGTCTGCTGAGCACTACGGAGTATGAGCCGCGCATCATCCGGTCCGAAATAACCCCTCCCAATAAAACTCCCAAAGCGGCTCCGAACAAGGCCAATGAAGTAAGCAGCCCCGATTTTTGATTGCCGATACCGTGTGCAGATTCAAGATAGGAAGAAAACCAAGTGAAGTAGAAATACGAATTGAAAGAACTGCACATTATGATCATGCTGAGGATAAAAATCCCCGGATTCGTTAGTACTCTACGCCATGGCACTGCCGCGTGTGTGGTCGGAGCGGCTATTGCACCACCGGAGCGAATCAAGCTCAATTCGGCCAAATTCACTCGCGGATGTTCGTCAGGCGTGTCTCGAAACCAAGTCCAAAACCCCGCCGCCCAGATGCCGCCCACCGACCCAAACAAAACGAAGGTCCAGCGCCAACCCACGGCATCGATCAATACTGCGGCCAATGCAGGAGCGATCGCACCTCCAAACAAAGAAACGCTCAACATGATTCCCTGCACGCGCCCACGTTCATGTACTGGAAACCATCGCGTCAGAACTCTCGCTGCATTCGGATAAGCACCTGCCTCGCCGATTCCGAAAAAGAATCGTATGATCAACAGTGAAACAAACCCGAGTCCTGCGCCTGTCATCGCAGTAAATATGGACCACCAAATCGTAATCCTAGTCAACACGCGGCGGGCACCGATCAACTCTCCCCAGCGGCCGGTAGGAATTTCGAATAGACCATATGCAAGCGTAAAAGCCATTGCCAAATAGGACAATTGTGTATTCGTCAGATTGAACTCCGCCTTGATGGATGGAGCTGCTTTGGACCAACAGATTCGATCCAGGTACAAAATCGCAGCCATCGAACAAAGCCAGAAAGCAACAACCATTCGCGAGCGCGTCGGTCGCTCATTATCGAAACCACCCTCGGGCACGCGATCCGTTTGCGGTTCATATCCTTGGTCGGATTTGGAATTCATAATTATATTTTTCGAGAAAGTGCTGCCGGATTCTAGCCGATTCCAAACGAGAGCATACAGCATCTTGTAAATTCTATTGCAATGCGGTTTGATATGGATTTACGATAGAAAGGAAACGACTCCGATGTTGATTGGATATGTCAGCGACCAGCAATACGTTGCTCTCGCAGACGTTTGTCTCGAATTCGTTGACAGCTCGGGCCGAAGCTGGGAGACCCGCTCTCGAGCCAGCGGCTCGGTCCACATGGAATTGCCCTCCGGATCGTATCGTGTCGTGATTCAGAAACCGGGTTTCGGTGCCAAACTTACTCAGGTTACTGTTCCAACAGAATCTCCACATGCGTTTCGCTTGTTGGCGGACGATTTGCTGGGTTACGCTTGGCCAAAATGGGTCCGCTCGGGCGAAAAATCCGAATTTCGAGTGCATGCCGTCGAGCAGTATCATATGGAGTTGTGGCGTTATGGATTGGAACCCGAGTTTGTTTTTGGATTGGGCTGGCATGACGAACACGGTCCGCGGGCGACCATGCAGGTCACCCCCGACGGTGACTATACGCGAACAGGAATCGAATGGAACAAAGTGGGTTACGTTGGTTCCGTACATAAGCAAATCGTTAAGGCGCCCTCGCGAAGTGGGCTGTACTACTTTCGCGCAAATACTAATTCAGGCTTGAAATTTTCTTTTCCCTGGATCGTGGCTCCTGCCACGCCCTCCGCACGGATCGCGGTTTTGGCCTCAAACATCACTTGGAATGCGTATAATCCATTCGGAGGCCGCAGCAACTATATTCATGCGGACCAATTGCCACCTACGCCCACTGTAAATTCTCGCTGCGAACTACGACGTTATCTTGACGCCGATCATGGTACCTGGGGTTACCCGAATTATGCTCCCCTTTCGTTCGAGCGACCTGAGCCATTCAATCATATCGATTTTGACGAGCGAATTTCGGATCCGATCGAGGGCCGTCAAGCCTGCCATTTGGCTCCTGCCGAGTGGCGTTTGCTGGGCTGGATGGAGCAGCATGGATTCGCATACGACTACTATGCCGAAACTCAACTTCACACTGGCATACTTGATTTGGCCGCCTACCGCATTTTGGTTACCGCAGTGCATCCAGAGTACTGGACTCGACCAATGTACGATCGCGTCAAGCAATGGGTCTTTGCTGAGGGTGGCCGTTTGATTTACTTAGGCGGCAATGGATTGAATTGTGAGGTCGAGATCGACCCGTCCGGTGCGATGACTTGTCTGAATACCGCAATTACCAGTTTGTGGCGGAGCGGGATGGACGGACACGACAGTCGATTTGCGTTGCGACACGAGTCCGAAGCCAATCTCTTGGGCGTGGTCTTCACGCCGACGGGTGCGATGACCGGAGCCCCGTATCGCGTGGTGGAAGCATCGCACTGGGTATTCGCCGGGACCGGCCTAAAGAACGGCGATAGTTTCGGAGAGCAGAGTCTACATCGTCGCTGTCCCGGCGGTGCCTCTGGGCACGAAACAGATAAAGTTTCCGAATCTTCGCCCGCGAATCTAGTCCATTTGGCTAAAGGTATGAACATCGACGATGGGGGGGCAGAGATGGTTATGTTTGATACTCCGAGCGGAGGGCAAGTCTTTTCGGTCGGGTCGATCAACTACTGTGCTTCGTTGCCGGTCGACCAGAATGTTTCCAGAATTACCCACAACGTTTTTACTCGTTTCTTGGAGTAGAGGATGAAGATCACACGCGTCGAACCGATTCCCGTATGTGTCCCGTTGAAGAAAGGGATGACCGCTAAGACAGCTCACGGTGAACACGTGACTAGTCCCTATGTAATCGTCCGCGTTCATACAGACGAGGGAATTGTAGGGCTCGGTGAAGCCACCGTTTCGTGCTTGTGGTCTGGCGAATGCCAAGCTGGCACGGTCGCAGCTATCAAAGACTATATTGCGCCAGCAATAATCGGCAAGGATCCGCGAGATATCTCGTCGATCCGTCGGGCGATGGACTTCATGATCAAACTGAATCCATTCACGAAAGCCGCAGTGGAGATGGCCATGTGGGATATCTCCGGCAAGGCCGTTGGTTTACCCGTGTACCAGCTTCTCGGTGGCAAAGTTCGCGACTCCGTGCGCATCAAACTTGTCGTCTGGGCACGCGACGTCGCTGGGTCACGAGCAATGGCCGAACAGCACTTGGCACTCAATGTCTCTTGCCTGAAAGTAAAAACCGGACTCGATCCGACAACGGATATCGAGCGTGTACGAGCGGTACGCGATGTGGCTGGCCCGGAGTTGCAAATGACGATCGACTCAAATTGCGGTTGGACGATTCAGCAAGCCAAGTACTGCTTGCGAGAACTGGAAGGGGTGAATCTGCTATTGGCTGAGCAGCCGATCCCGCCAGGAGATCCTGTGGCGATGGCGGAACTGCGTCGCGACACAATGGCACCCATTATGGCGGATGAGAGCCTGTTCACATTGCAGGACGCTTGGCAGCTTAGCTTGCACCGGGCAGCGGATATCTTCAGCATTTATCCTGGAAAACACGGAGGCATTGCCGCAACCGCGGAGATTATCGCCGTGGCCAAAGCGGCGGGACTACGCTGCACGATCGGCAGCAACTTGGAATTGGGAATCGGAACTGCTGCGATGCTGCATATTGCCGCTGCATTTCCAGAAGTGGATACCGATAGTTTTCCAGCCGACACGATCGGACCATTTTACCACGATTCAGATTTGATCACCCAACCGCTGGATCTTGGGCCCCCCTCAGCGAAAATTCCATCCGGTCCAGGGCTTGGTGTTGAATTGGACGAAGCGCAGCTTGCGCGCTGGCGAGTGTAACGTTGGAGATGGTGAGGTCGTGCCGTTTCCACGGACAGGTCAGTCTCTTATTTTTGAGAGGGCTGTTTCTGGATTGCCCTACAACTCGCGCGCAAAAACCAAACCGTGTTCAACCGAACGAAAACCTAGTCTCTGCAACAAAGTGACCGATCGCTGTTGGTCTGCCGATGCGAATGTTCGCACCGCGCGTCTTCGTTCTTGTTGAAGTTGCCGTAGCGATTCCGCCATCAAATAGACAAAGCGTTCCCTGGCTTCTTCCGCCTCCGGGACGTTCGGCAGCCACAGCCGGACGACACTCGAATCGACGCCCAAGATCGTCGGGTCCGGAAACCAAAACATGATTTCGCTCTCGACCTTGGGAGGTGATCGCAAAACTAGATTGAATCGAATCTGCTCACAATGACCAAGTACAGAACTGAGCCACCATTCATGTGTATCTTCATCAAGTAGCCTGCCAACCGTGCACGTTCTGCGAATGCCGATCTGCGTGCGGTCCATCGGAGGTCGAAACGAGGACAAGTCCAACTCCCAACACTCGGTCGGACGCGTGGGGGTAAAGCCAGCTTGGGATAACCATCTTTGGGTGCGAGCATCCTTTGCGATGACTCCCATCAAATTGTCCCCTTCACCCACCCCTAGGTAAAAAGCGTTTAACTCTTTAGTACCGAGTGCCGTGCAGTTCGTCGCATTCTGCGATCGCAAATTGTCCAAAGCATGTTCTATAAGCGTTTTAGCAATTGCGTCCTCATCAACATTGGGGGCTATGCAAATCTTATGCACGATGGCCGATGAATCGCTGGCATCGCTACCGTCCGCGTTGCTCGCGAATCCAAAATGAATGAAGCCAACCGGGACACCATCTTTATTCGTTGCAAGAACCAAACCGCTGCTCTGAAAAAAGGGTTTGCTGAGAATGCACTGATCCCAAACGCTTATGGGGCAGGCACTTTTGGAATGGAAAGCCGCGTGATGATCATGCCAGAGCTTTGCCAGAAATGGAGTATCAGTGTTAAGGAAAGACCTGATCGTCCACACGGCATTCACCCGAGTACTGCGGGGACTCGAAAACATTCCGAATCGGAGGATGGAGCGTTTTGGAGGGCTTCGTCTCGCGACAGTGAGGCGACTTGAACATCGGGTGCGAGCACATTTTGAAGCTCAAAGGCATGGACCATAGGCACTACGTTTTCGGTGTCAACTTCAGCAAGCTGCTCCACGAGACCAACGATTTTGCCAAGCTTGTCCGTCAAATCCACCACTTCGGCAGGAGTTAAGGAAAGCCTTGCGAGATTTCCAATCCGAATCACATCTTCGGCAGATAAAGCCATCGACGGACCTCGGTTGAATTACTTTGGCAAAGCAAAAGGTTTGGCTCGTACAGCCTTGCGGATCCGACCGCTACGGATGCACTGCGTGCAAACACGAATGGTTCGCACCTCGCCATTTGGCAGAGAAACCTTGCAGTTTTGCAGGTTTGGAGTGAACTTTCTCTTGGTGATACCAGTAATCTTCGTACCGACGCCGCCCAAGTATTTAGCCTTGCCACGGATCTCTACTTGGTTCCCGACGGACGCTACTTTTTGACAAACTTCGCAACACTTGGACATGATCTACCTTAAACCACCAACGATTCGAACCTTAAAGCACTGACTTTTGTCCCTCAATGGGAATCGGATTATAGCCGTCCACCACGGTGTCGCAACGTCAAAATAGATCTGCGATGCCCCGATTGATGAAAAATCACAGGGAAATTACACTCAGTGGCGACTGAAGGTTGCTAACCAAATAGTGACATTGACGTTTTCGGGGCGAACGTCCTGTTTGTCGATGTTTCCGAAACTCCTCATTCCTCGCGGATCTCCTGCAAGATGACAGTACAGAAGTTCACGCGAGAATTGGCAAGTGTCATCGAGTCGGCAGGCAAATTGGCTTGTTCGGTGAAGGCAGACGCTGTTTTGGTGCTCCTCGATAGCGCCACCGACTGGGAACGACTCCGCGAGCTGGTTCCGCCCGAAATAAAACGCATTTTGGTCGCGGCCGATCGGGTTGAGGACCTTGCTGACGCTGACAAATTTGGGCTTATTCCGCTGGTCCTAAACAAAGAGGACTCTCCGCTGCTCGAGCGATTGCAACACGCTCTGCTCGAAGCGGTTGCTGATGAATTGCTGGCCAATCACTGCGATGTCATAGCCGTTTACTGCGGATTTGAAATCAATCGAATCGACTCGATTTCGATCATTCGACTCGACGAACGAATGAGGCGTTTTACGAGTCGCGATTTGCAACGGCTCGAGAGTTCCGTGCCGCTGAATAACCTCAAAATCGTAATCGATTTGGCTGTCCAAATAGGTCGCGAGGGACGGGAAGGGAAAAAAGTCGGAACGATGTTTGTCGTGGGAGATACTCGGAAAGTTTTGCAGCATTGCAAAGATAGCGGATTCGACCCGCTCAAAGGCTATAGCCGAAAAAGCCGAAACCTTCACGATGGACGTGTTCGCGAAGACATCAAAGAAATTGCCCAAATGGATGGTGCGTTTGTCGTCTCTCCTGATGCAGTTGCGGAGCGATCTCGTCAAATTATCGAGATGCTGCATGAAAACTTGCAACTGTCGAAAGGGCTTGGGTCCAGACATTGGGCAGCGGCTGCGATTACCCAGCGCACCAAAGCCATTGCAATCGTCGTTAGCCAATCCAGCGGCACGGTCCGTGTCTTTCAAAACGGAGCGTTGGTGCTTCGCATTGAGCCGATGGAGCAAGCGGTCAAGTGGCAAGAGTTTAACTACGAACCACCTCCGAACGAAGCTGCGGACTGACCTATGGCAAAACCATTTGTCGCCGTGGTCACGGGTGCTTCGAGCGGTATCGGCCAAGCGATCGCGATCGAGTTTGCGATGCGAGGGGCGAGCCTCATTTTGAACTGTCGACGGAACCTACATGGGCTCACCGATACCGTTTCGAAAATTCAAGCTTTACTTGAACCGCACGGCGCTAACCCATCA
Source organism: Pirellula sp. (assembly GCA_043750255.1). Lineage (GTDB taxonomy): Bacteria > Planctomycetota > Planctomycetia > Pirellulales > Pirellulaceae > JBKCUI01. Next base: position 2,390 of record JAYVBW010000232.1, on the reverse strand, counting down.
AGCGTCCAGCAGGATTTGCTGGCTGTTGTATCCAATATCGACGATGCAGATTCAAATCGATCGCTCTCAGATGCGGCTTTTGAACGCCACGGCTATGTGGATGTTTGGATTCACTCTGCGGGCGCCGACGTTTTGACAGGCGATGCTCGTGGACTCAGCTTTTCGGAAAAACTGGCCAAGCTCTGGGCGACAGACGTCTGCGGGACATTTGTTCTCAGCAGGATGGTCGCTGACAAAATGCTCTCGCAACCGAAAGTCGATGACCGATTGCCGTCTATGGTACATATCGGTTGGGATCAAGCTGAGCATGGCATGGAAGGGGATAGCGGACAGTTTTTTTCAGCGACCAAAGCAGCCATCGCGGCCTTCTCTAAAAGCCTGGCTAAGAGCGTCGCTCCGCATCTTCGCGTGAATTGCATCGCCCCCGGTTGGATTCAAACCGAATGGGGCCAGAAAGCGTCTTCAGCATGGCAACAAAGGGCCACTGGCGAATCAATGCTAGGCAGATGGGGGACAGCGCAGGACATTGCACGGGTAGTCGCCGCAGTCAGTTTTGAAGATGGAGCTTTCATCAACGGACAAACAATTGCGGTCAATGGCGGTTGGCAGGGCATCCCGCATGCTGCAAAATGCGATACAAATCTAGATGCGTAGTTTAGGTTTTATCCCAGATTTGTGGTTTACGGTTCCAAGAACGGATTTCGAATGGCTAAGCTGCCTGCCAAGAATCAACCGATGTTGATCGGATTTGATTCCATGTTTCCAAACGAAACACCACCAAACGAAACGCCATCCACCGAATCACTTTCGGCCGAATCGTTACCAAAGGACGAATCGTTGCCTCAGTCAAACAGGGTCATTGTGAATGCTTCGACGAGTGACCCGTCGGAGCTACCTGTGCGAACCAAACCTCCGTTTCCAACCGAAGGGGATTTAGTCATTCTCGTCGATTCCCATTCGCTGATTTACCAGGTGTTCCATGCACTTCCAGCGATGACGAGTCCGCAAGGGGTCGAAGTGGGCGCAGCGCATGGCTTTTTGCGAGATATTGCGAATCTGCTCGAACAGTGGAAACCGGATTTTCTCGTTTGCACATTTGATGTCTCTGAAACAACATTTCGCAACGAACTCTACGATCAATATAAAGCCAACCGCGAGTCGATGCCGGACGCGTTGCGAGAGCAGATCCCTCTCATCCATCGATGCCTCGATACTTTGTCCATCCCTCAAGTCTCCGCTCCTGGATTCGAAGCGGACGACATCATGGCTACCTTGGCGTATCAAGCCGAACAGCACGGTGCTCGTGTCCTGTTGGTCACGAGCGACAAGGATTGTCGGCAACTGATTTCGGATCGCGTGCAGATGCTTAACGTCCGCAAAAACGAATTATTCGGCGAACCAGAACTGAAGACAGTATGGGGAATCCGTCCCGATCAAGTCGTCGATTTTCAATCGCTTGTCGGTGACTCGGTAGACAATGTGCCCGGCGTTCCTCTCATCGGACCCAAGGCTGCTCAACAGTTGCTCGAACAGTTCAATACACTCGACGAAGTGCTCGATAACATCGATCTTGTGGCCGGCGAAAAACGCAAAGAGAACTTGCGGAATAATCGTGACCTCGCCTTGCTGAGCCGAGATTTGGTTCGATTAAGTCGAGAATGCCCTATCGATTTGCCCTGGTCCCAAATGCGACCAGGTACTTTTGATCGCAATCAAGCGATAGAATTGTTTCGTGAACTCGGATTCCGTAAACTCTCGGATGCGTTCGTGTCTCTGCTTGGCACGATTGAACCAGCTGTTGCCTTTAAGCTTCCAACGGATGGCTATCGATTGATTGACCGTCCTGAACAGTTGCAACAACTCGTTCAGGAATTAGCTGCAATCGAAACGATCGCTATCGATACCGAGACGACATCGACTCGTCCTCGCGATGCGGAGTTGGTCGGAGTCAGTTTGTCGTGGGCCGAGGGGAAAGCTGCATACATTCCTGTTCGCGGGCCTCAGGGGGCACCTGTTTTGGAGCTTGATTTTGTTCGCCGCTTACTCGCTCCATTGCTCGCAGACACCGGCAAGAACTTTGTGGGACAAAACATCAAATACGATGCAATTGTATTGCGATCACACGACATGCCGATTGCAGTCATCGGATTTGATACGATGGTCGCGGACTATTTGCTGGAAGCAGGTGGCCGCAATCATGATCTTGATGATATTACAAAGCGTTGGTTGGGGCAGACAAAAATCACGACCGCGTCCTTGATCGGTTCTGGCAAAACTCAAATTACCATGGATCAGGTCCCTATCGCGAACATTGCCACTTATGCATGCGAGGATGTCGACGTACCTTTCCGGTTAGTTGCTCCCATGAAAGAGCGACTGCGAAACGAAAA
>JAYVBW010000231.1:0-2372 GCA_043750255.1 Pirellula sp. | reverse complement strand
AACCGAGTCGGGAGCATCTTGGCCATTGAGTTCAATCAGCTTGGGTTTGTAGTCGAACAGATCAAGGTTGGGAGGCGATCCGGTCATATGCAGATAGATGACTCGTTTTGCTTTGGGCGCGAAGTGAGCAGCTTTGGTTGCAAGTGAGTCGGCGGCAGTACTCGAGTGAGAGGTGCCAATTAAGCTCGATAGCGCAAGAGAACCGAGGCCCGTCGAGGATTGGCCGAGGAAGTAGCGTCGTGTTCGCAGTGCGAGTTGTTGTTCGATAATTGAATTCATGGTGCGATCGGGTTGGTAGAGCTAGCGGGGATTATTCATGAACATAATTCGTTTTGAATGTAAGTCATTGTTTCGTATCGCGTTAAGTCGATTTTCAAACAAAGCAGACTGCTTTCGTAACCCGATGCGTAAGCGAGGGAACTCGCAGCAATCCCTCGCTTACGCATCGGGTTACGAATAATCCCCGCTAGCGCCTGAGCCGCAGGCGCTAGCCGCGTTATTAAATGTCACGTTTTCTATCGCGGCTAGCGCCCGCAGCTCATGACTATGGTTCCAGTTTAGGGCGTCATCAAAAATTCATCCAAGTTTAAAATAACGTTGCAAATGGTTGTCCATGTTGCGAGTTCGACCTGATCTGCATTCGACGGTAGTGGGCCGATTGGTTCTGTCGCGAGTTTACTAGCTCGATCGCTATCGCTTGCCAGTTCGCTCCGAGTCTCGCGATAGAGTTTGGTGATTGCCTCCGTCTCGCGAGCGATGGGGCGTCGTGAGAGGGTTAATTCAAAGACCCGTTCTATGCGCTGTTCCAGCGAACCGGTAGGCAAGTCAACAACAACAATGCGTCTTGCCAAGCCCTGGGCCGCTTCGACATAGACGGGATCGTTCAAGGTGACGAGGGCTTGGAGCGGCGTGTTGGTTCGATCTCGTTTGAGGACACACACTTCACGATTCGGTGCATCGAAGGTTGCCATTGAAGGGTAGGGGTTCGATCGTCGCCAAAGCGTGTAGAGGCCGCGTCGAAAACGTTCCTCTCCTTTGCTCGTCTCCCAATCGGTCTTGCTCCCGAAGGCTGCGGTCAAGCCAAGTGAAGGTTGTGGCGGACGGGCTGGCGGTCCATACAAACGCTGTGACAAAAGTCCAGCGGAGGCAAGTGCCATATCGCGAACCTGTTCTGCGGAAACTCGAAAGCGAGGACCACGCGATACGTAAACGTTGTCTGGATCCTCTTCATAGCGTTGTGGTGAAACACTCGATCGTTGTCGATAGGCAGCGGACATGACAATATTGCGAATAAACCGCTTCGTGTCCCAGCCATGGCGGATTAATTCGGACGCCATAAGATCAAGCAACTCGGGGTTGCTCGGCAAATCGCCTTGAGATCCAAACTCTTCGCTAGTCCTCACGATGCCGACGCCAAAGAAAGTCTCCCAGTAACGATTTGCAATCACACGGGCGGTTAATGGATTGTCCGGCTGCATCAGCCAACGTGCAAACTCCAAGCGGTTCATTTTCGGAGGTGCATCGCTCGTCCTGGCGGGTTTCCAAGGGTGAAATGCTTTCGGAACGTCGGGAAAAACCAAATCGCCTTGAACCTTGTAGTTGCCGCGTATTTGAATATGCGTTTGCCGTTGTTGGTCGGCAGGCAGTTCGCTGAGAATTGGAACAGTTGTCGTGGGTTTGACATCGCTGATCTTTTTCTGCAACGAATCGCGAGTGTCGCGCAGCGCTTTTCGATCGGGTGCAACTGCGGAGACGTAATGCGAATGCAGCAAGTCTTTGTCGGAGCTCGAAAGGGAATCTGGCTCAAGTGACAGGATCCTTGCAATGTTGGGTGGTAGTCCAATCATTCGCTCAGTACGATCGTCGTTCGACAAGCCAACTGAGAAACTTGCTAACAACGCTCTGCGGTAGGACGACTCGAACTTGAGTGTCAGTTGCATCGAGACGGTGCCGGATAGTTTGTTGGCGGCGATGAGTTCCTTTAGTTTGCTGGATTGAAAAGCGACGTTCAGTTGGTGCGGTTGGTTAATAGCACCTCCTACCGCCCAACCGGATTTTGCATCCGAGTCAATCGCATTGGATGGGAAGAATCCCTCCTGTGCATAGTCAGCGTTGGCAGCAAACATGGGGACTTGAATAGTGGATTGGACGTCAAAGGATTGACTTGCTTTTGGCTTCTTGTCGATGGAGGATTCCCAGACTGTTTTTCGGTCTTCCGAGAGGATAGATAAACGCGCATCGGCCAAACGGCTAGCGGTTTCCGAATCGGTCCGGTTCCAGACCACAACTTTATTTATGGCGGATACTTTACCGAGGTCGACTTCCCACCATGGATCGGTGCTGTTTGCCGTATGGGTTGTCGAGTTGTCTGT
>JAYVBW010000230.1:0-5642 GCA_043750255.1 Pirellula sp. | reverse complement strand
GATCGTGATCGCATCTTGCACAGTTCTGCCTTCCGTCGATTGAGCGGGAAAATGCAAGTTTTCACGGGCGATATGGGAGATTACCACCGAACACGTTTGACCCATACCAACGAAGTCGCTTCGTTGGCGCGGACGATTGGACGCACATTGAGGCTCAATGAGGACTTGATAGAAGCGATGGCCTTGCTCCACGACATCGGTCACCCGCCGTTCGGACATTGTGGAGAAGATGCGTTGCAAGCTTGTGTCAAGGAATTCGGTGGTTTTTCGCACAACGCTTTTGCGATTGAATTGGCGACGCGCATTGAACAACGCTATACATCGTATTCGGGCTTGAATTTGACCCGCGAAGTTCTCTCGGGACAACAGTTTCGATCTCGAAAAGATACTGGCGTTGTGCAGATGCTGGAAATCCAGGTCGTCGACTCGGCGGACAGCATTGCGTACGATGCTCACGATCTGGATGACGCCCTGAAATTGGGATTACTCAATTGGCAACAACTTGCCGGACTGAGTTTGGTACAGCGGGCTAAACAATTAGCTCCGCTCGATCAAAGCAGCTCGAACAACCGCCGGCAGATGTTGGTTCACACACTCATCGATATCCAAATGGATAATTTCCTCCAGTATTCAATGGGATTATTGTCCGAAGCCAGTCAACTTGATTGCAAAGCAGTACAAGAAGTCGGGATTCAATTGCAAATGTCGCCCGAGATGCAGTCTGACAAAGAAGAATTAGAAGCCTTTTTGTTTGAACATGTCTATCGGCACCCGAAGCTAGTACAGGTGCGTTTAAGAGCGGCGACCCGCCTCAATCAGCTTTATCGACTTTTGATATCCTATCCTCAGCGACTGCCGGAGCGTTTTCAAAAATGGGCCTCGGAGTGGGGAATTGAGCACACGGTCGCAGTCTATTTGGCCGGAATGACCGATCGGTTTTGCGACGAACAATACACGTCGCTCATCGAATTGGGCCATGAGTCGGCGCAAGATTGGAGTTAGAATGGGCGACTAAAATCGACCTCGCGAAATACAATGTCAAAAAAAATCCCTAAGAAATCGCTTCGTTCCTCGAATTCACCCGATCATGCACAAAAAAACAATCTTTGTCGTCCTACTACTTATAGCGTCCCTGTCGCCGAGACCTGTCGGGGCACAGCGCCCGACAGCTCCGAAACTGTTTTCGCAAAAGACTCTCGCGTATGCCAGAGTGGATGACACCCGTGAGCTCAAGGCTAAACTGGCACAAACGTCGGGCGGGAAACTTTCCCAAGATCCGCAACTCAAGCCGATCCTTGGCTCGTTTTATTCCACGTTTTCGACCTTGGTACAAGGCATGCAAGACGCGGTAGGCGTCAATCTGGACGAATTGCTGTCGATCCCCAACGGTGAGCTCGCGATTGGGATTGTTCCCACCAAGACAGAACCGGTTTTTTGTGCCTTGGTAGAAGCAGGTGAGGAACTGCCCGCTGTCGAACTTATGATCGGCCGATTGGAAAGTCAGATGTCGGCGAACGGTGGCGTCAAGACTACCAAAGAAATCGGTAAGATCACCGTTACGCAAATCCGAAACGGGACGCGAGAAGATCGACAATTGGGGTTCTTTGTCAATTCAGGTGTACTGGTCGCTTGCAACAAAGCAGAATACGCTGAGACACTTGCTCAAATCTGGCAAGGAAGCGGCATCGATCATAAGTCGCTTGCTGACAACCGAGAATTCACGACCATCATGAGCCGTTGCATTGGTACCGCCGGCGAACGCCCTCAAGCGTCGTTTTACGTAAATCCCGTAGCACTCTATCGCGAATTTTCAAAGGAGAATGCTTCCAGTTTAATTGTACTGGGCACCCTAAAAACGTTGGGCATCGACGGCATTAAAGGCATTGGTGGTAGTGCCATTTTTGCTCCAAACGATTTCGACTCCATTATTCACGCCCACTTGCTCCTGGACACCAATCGGCGCGGAGCGTTGCGAGCCGTGCGTCCCAAAAGCGGTTCGACCGAGCCAGAACTTTGGGTAAACGATAAAGTCGCCAGCTACGCTACGATGAATTGGGACTTTGCCAGAACGATTAAGGCCATTGCGGAGATCGTCGACTCGTTTGGCGGCGAAAACACTTTTGAAAACAACGTAATCACACGCGGAAGCAGTCAGATCGGAATCGATTTACGAAAGGATTTTTTGGACATCTTGGACGATCGATTGTCGTTGGCTCAATTGATCTTGCCGACCAGACGCATCAACAGCCAAAGCAATTTAGTCGGCATTCATATCAAGGACACGCAGCGCCTCAAAACCGACGTTTTGCCGAAATTATTCAGCAAACTTAAAGCAAACAACGACCGCTGGAATTCCAAGGTTATCGGCGATTCGACGGTCTATTATCTTGACCTTAAAAATGACAATCCCAACATCCGCGTTCAACAGCCATGCTTTGGAATCGTTGGCGATGACTTGTTGGCAAGTGACTCAATAGAATCGATCGAACAAGCTATAAAAACACTCTCAAGCGGTGATGATCTTTTAAGCGAGGCAATTGAATACAAGCTGATCCGCGATCGCATCAAAGCACAGCTCAAGGACAAAGAAACGTCCATCATGGCGTACCAACGCCCGGAGGAGTCGTTGCGACTTTTTTACGATTTGGCAAACGATCCAGAAAACATCAATCGACTCGAATCGATATCGGCAAACAATCCATTTTTTACGGCATTAGTGACGGCACTTAAGAGCAAGAGTTTGCCTCCTTTTGAGGTAATCTCAAAGTACCTCGCTCCATCCGGCGCGTTCGTCGTTGAGGAAGAGGACGGGTTGCATTACACTACTTTCAGTATGAGACGCGAGTGATAGGCTGTAAGCGAACTGTTTTTCTCGTTCCCAAGCTCCAGCTTGAGAACGCCAGTCCTAGAAGCTCTGCTTCACGTTTCTGCGTTAAAGACTGAGAAAGAACATGGACGCTGTTGGGGATAAACGACAAGTATTGTCGCAAAGTCTTTCTTTGATGCATTCATCGCTCACCTGTTTTGTCTCTCCAATTGGTCGTATTGTTTTGGAAGAAGCCAGCGATGCGTCGGGCCAGCCTATGGAGCTCGCGCTGGATCAGCGACTGGTGGATGCGTTTCGGGAATCGCCTTGGGTCGGACTTACACTGTTGGCTTCCAAGGAGTGCAATCAGTCGTTGCAACCATCGCTCGCATTTTGGCGACGTTTTGCAGAAAGTTATTTCCAGGCCCTTTGTCGATTTGCTTCTCAAGATGCAAAGCATTGGGCGAGCCCTCAAGCTCCCTCCAACGACGATCTGCTCGAACGGATTGAATCCGCTCCATCTATGCGAGGGTTGGAGTTTCTGACCACGGAGTCCCTGACCAACATTTGGAACGAGCTTGATGGTTTCACTAAGGACTCGGTCAAGTCCGCAAAGAACGATCTCGCTGGTTACTTGCATGATCTCAACGATGCTTGGAACTTGGTGGGAAGAGTTACGTTTCACTTGGCGGAAAATAAAAAAAATGAGCAGCTTCCGTTTGCCTTCCTCGCGACCTATACCGAAGGCCGTTCGACGTCCGGATCGCTACGTCACATCCCACTTGCCGATGCACTCAAACAGTCGATTGCAGAACAAAACTCAGATCTCCTTAATGCATTGTTGGAGCCTGTGCAACGTGCAGCGAAAAGTTGTAAGATAGTCCAAGACTTATTGGAGTCGCGAGGTTTGTTTTCACCGCAAGCCTGGAGTATTCAACAAGCGTACGCGTTCTTATCCGAAGTTCTGGTTATGGAGCAAGCTGGCGTTATCGTTCGAGTCCCGAATTGGTGGAACGCTTCACGGCCCCCTCGGCCTAGCATTCAAGTACGTATCGGACAAAACAAGAAGGCTGGCTTGGGCTTCGCAGAGACTCTCGATTTCAATGTCCAAATCGCATTCCAAGGTCAACCTTTAAGCAAAGAAGAATTGAAACAACTCATGGATTCGCGAGAAGGGATGACGCTCTTGCGTGGCCAATGGGTTCAAGTCGATCAGCAACGACTTAGCGAAGCTATGAATCAGTGGACAAAGCTCCAAGATCAACACGCCTCCGGAATTAGTTTCCTCGAAGGCCTGCGGCTATTGTCTGGAACTTCCATCGGCGACGCGCTAATCGACGACGAAGTAAGTCAGTGGACTCGAATCGAAGCCGGTGATTGGCTGCAAGAAATCTTAGAAACGCTGCGTGACCCCAGTGGCGTTGTTCAACTGGATCCACATCAAGGTCTCCATGCAACCCTGCGCAACTACCAAGTCGATGGCGTGCGTTGGCTTTGGTTCACCACTCAGCTTGGACTCGGAGCTTGTTTGGCAGACGATATGGGATTGGGCAAAACGATACAAGTCATTTCATTGCTGTTGCAAATTAAAGCCTCCCATGAAAATGCTCCGATAGAGGGAGTCACGCCCTCCTCACGCAAGCAGTCAGTGCACGCCACGCAGCCGATGCCAAGTTTATTGATTGCCCCTACTTCTTTGTTGGGAAACTGGCAGCGCGAACTCGAACGCTTCGCGCCCGATTTACGGATGTTTGTTGCGCATCGATCGCATCATGACGTCGCAACCCTCAAACGCGTTGCCGCTGATCCAAAGAACGAGTTGTCCGGATACGATTTGGTCGCGACTACGTATGGATTGGCGCGCCGCGAAGCTTGGCTGGCTGACGTTCCATGGCGTTTGCTGGTCTTGGATGAAGCACAGGCGATTAAGAACTCTGGTTCGTCTCAAACCAAAGCGATAAAAAAGATTCAGGCCGGTGGAAGGATCGTCATGACTGGTACCCCCGTTGAGAACCACTTAGGCGATCTGTGGTCCTTGTTCGATTTCTGCTCGCCGGGGTTGCTGGGTACAGCAACTCAATTCAAAAGGTTCCTCAAGCAAGATGACAGTCGAGCGATTGCATCCCTTCGAAAATTGGTTCGACCTTATATTTTGCGAAGACTTAAGACCGACCCGAACATCGCCCCTGACTTGCCTGACAAGACCGAGATGCGAGTCGACTGCGGATTGTCTGCAACACAGGCAGCCCTCTATCAAAAGATTGTGGTTGAGCTTGAAAACGTTCTTGATACGGCGACCGGCATCCAACGCCGTGGGCTTGTGCTGTCGGTGCTGATGCAATTGAAACAGTTATGCAACCATCCTGCCCTCTATCTAAAGCAATCTAAGTTTGGTCACGACGATTCCGGCAAGTACACGGAACTGAAGGCAATCTGCGAAACGATCTTCGAGAAGCAGGAGAAATTGTTGGTGTTTACGCAATTTCAGTCTATGTGCCAGCCGCTCGATTCGTTTCTCAGGACGATCTTTGGCCGTAACGGTCTGGTCTTGACCGGTAAAACCCCGGCTGCATCTCGAAGTAAATTGGTGACTCAATTTCAAGAGGAGTCTGGTCCACCGTACTTTGTGATTTCGGTCAAGGCAGGGGGAACCGGCTTGAACTTGACACAGGCTAGCCATGTAGTCCACTTTGATCGCTGGTGGAATCCGGCGGTCGAGGACCAAGCGACTGATCGAGCTTTTCGGATCGGACAAAAACGCAACGTTTTGGTCCACAAATTTGTATGCCGCGGAACGTTGGAAGAGAAAATTGATAAGATGATACGCGACAAGAAA
>JAYVBW010000229.1:0-2249 GCA_043750255.1 Pirellula sp. | reverse complement strand
CCACCGATGAATCGCTTACCCGATTTTTTGCCCGAGTCACGATTGATTGGAGCGACACCAACCAGTTTCGCAACTTCGCCTCGGTTCAGTTCTCCTAGTTCTGGGAGCTCCGCGACGAGTGTTGAAATCGTGACTGGCCCAATCCCTTTGACGGATTGGAGGATCTCGATTGTTCGCTTGTTCTCCGTGTCCGTTTCAAGCATCTTTGCAAGTTGAGAATCCAGGCTTTTTAGTTGTTTTTTCAAGGATTCAAGTACTTCGCGAATGCTCTTCTTGACGTCATCATCCCAAGACTGCTTCAGACGATTGTTCTCCTGATTGATTAGCTCCAGCAACTGACAACGTCTAGCAACGAGAGCAGAGTGTTTTTGCTCGTGATCGGAGGCGATCGGCATTGCTTGTGGCTTAACGACCGATGCAAACTTCGAAATCAATTGGGCATCGATAGGATCGGTCTTAGCATCAAAACCGATTCCTTTGGCAAAGTCTCGCACTTGCCGTGGATTGAGTACGGCAGCATCGATTCCATGCTTCGCTAAACACTTCACAAGAAGTGTTTCGTAGCCCCCTGTCGCTTCCATTGCAACAAGCACGTTTTTCTTCTTCAACACCTTGCAAAGGCCGTTAATATCGACCTCTGTGTTTTGGATTTTTATGTTCTCTCCGGTATCCGGACGATAAACATCCAACGTATCTTTGGAGACATCGACGCCCACAAACACAACTTCTTTTTCTTTGGTATTCATAAAATCCCAGTCTAGTAAATTCGAGCTTGCGTCACGCAGCTCATGCGACGGTTCGGGTTTGAAATGAACATCTTGCGATCAGGCTGACCCACGGCTTCAAGAACCAAAACTCGATCGATCTACAAGACGTTTGGAAGCGTCAGTTTCCAGTTTTGGATCCTAAGCTTTTTGCTTAGAATCCGATACCGAAGCTAGATACTAGTCTCGGGATTTGGGATTTGGGATTGAGCATTGCGAATTGGCGTGTTCCTACGTGCTGAGGAGGCGGCGACATAGGGGGGCCAGTAGGGGTGCATGTCAGCAAGTGTAGTTCCTAAGCGGCAAGTTGGGGGGACGCATTATTTCGACGCACGGTTGTTTCCATCTGAGAATATTACCTACGATCCTAGGCCAAGAGGATCGAGTCGGTCAACCATCTCTTTGAGTTGATGGAATGCTTTGATTGACGGACCGCTCCAAAAGGCCGTTACAAACAGAATGCCGCGATTGATCTCGCCTATCGCCCGTCGGGTACACCAGCTCTAGCGTTGCGGTAAGGAGCTGCATGTCCTAGCGAGGCGACAAGGTTCCGTCGCCAAGACTCGCAGAGCGGCCAAAATAACTTAGTAATTCCTGTGCCGCTAAGACGCCCGACCTTAGTGCACCTTCCATGGTGGCAGGCCACTCTGTTCGGGTCCAATCGCCCGCTAGCCAAATGCGATGTTCGGCACACACACTACTACTGAGGCGACTTGATTCGTGTCCAACCGCCACTGAGAAAACCGCGTTTGGATCGGTCACGACCCGACCTCGCAACATGGTTGCAATAGATGCCTCAGGGAAAATCTCCGAAAGGTCTTGTTTCACCAGTTTCAGAATCGCATCGGCATTGCCGGTAGGCAAATTGCGCGAAGCACTAATCACGATCTGGTAATAGTGTTCCCGCGTTTGATTGGCAGTGCCCTTCGAAATTCCATCGCTATGCGACTCCGATGCAGGAAAAACCCACTGGCACAATCGATTGATCAGAATTGAATGTGGCTCCAGCAGCCAAGGACGGTCCCACCAAGTGTGAATACCCGTTATCGGGGAGGATTGTAAATCGGAAGCTAACAATACGTTTGACTTCACACCGGCAGGTAGGATTTCCGATATCTTGTTCCACGGAACGGCGCATATGACGGCGTCAAATAAATCGCCAGAGTTTTCGGACTCGCCCTGTAGCTTCAATTGAATTGAATCCGAATGGCCTTTGGCTATTCCTTTTACGATCTGCCCTAAACGTAACTCTACACCAGTCTCAAGAAGCTTCGTTGTAACACAATCATCCAACAATTTCGAAAGCGGACGGTTTGGAATTAGTAAATGAAAGGCCCTGCGATCAGAGGCAAATCCATCGATTAGTACTTTGTGGGTCGCCTCTAATGTCACACGATCGACTTGCTCTCCCAGGGCGCTAACTAAAATCGTGCCCCAAAAGTTTTGAATACAACGTTCATTTTGGCCATTGGCTCGCAACCAATT
>JAYVBW010000228.1:0-17555 GCA_043750255.1 Pirellula sp. | reverse complement strand
AGATTGTTAGGCAGCAGCCAATTGAGCCGGAAGTGGCTTGCCTTTGTTTGGGAAGAGTTTGTCCAGGACCGAAGTCTCGTCGGGAGTGAGGCCTTGTGCATTCAATAGCCTCGTGAAGCAACTTTCGCCTTGAGTCTTCCAGCTTGCGATCTCGTCCAATACGCCTTGCAGTATAAACTTCGGTAGTTGCGTCCGGATCGATTCCAAGACGCTTTTAATGATGGTCTGGCGGCGAGCTCCTCGAGGCGTTTTGTTTGTGCGACCAACCCGTCGTGCTAGCGCTGGATCGCGAAGCGTGCGTTCCGCTTCGTTGGTGGTCGGAGCTACGGCAGGGTTGCTTACGAATGTGAAAAGCTCTTCCCGCAACGATAGTCCTAGTAGTTCGCCTCGCAATAATCGAAACGAATGGTCCGTCGCGTCCTCTGGTTTAGACTTGATGATCCATTGCCAGGATGATTTCGAGTCCGGACTCGCTGCAACCCAGTGCACCCGGAACGACCAGAAAATGGTTTCAAACAACAAAATCGTTGAAAATCATCCAAGGGTGGTAGACGGGGCTCGAACCCGCGACCTTCGGAACCACAATCCGACGCTCTAACCAACTGAGCTACAACCACCATATCCCCGAAAAAGTTTAGTGGCTTCTCGCCAGTCCGTCAACTCTCTTGGCTTCGCCTTGAAATCATTTTTTTGAAACTTGGCTGGCGTTTCATTCGTTACTTTTCCACAAAGTTTGACGATTTTTTCTCTCCGTTTTTAGCGGCCTTGACCACCAATTGGTTCATAACCCTATTGATTCCAGAAGTTGCCGTTGCAACAGCCGAAGCAGCGATTTTTTGATGAGCTTGAGTTACCGTGCCAGTCAAAGTGGCAAGGCCTTTGTCAACCGTTACTGTTACTTTGCATGGAGAGCTGATTCCTTTCACCGTCAGTTCCTGGATCACCGACTGTGCCAACTTTATATCTGCGCTGTTTTGGGACATCGTATCTCACTCGCCGAGCAAAAGAACAAAAAGTTACCTTCTCACGCTACCACACTGTCATGCGAAACCCGAGTAATTCTAAATTTTCGGACAAAATAGATTGGAGCACACCGCCCAGTTTTGTCTTAGAATTGGGAAACAACCACGCGTTTCGTTCGACGCCAATCGATGTTATCCTGTACATCGAACATATGGAATGCAGACTCATTCAATTTCCAAAGGGAAGATCATCGTGGGAGACTCGGACGAAACGGATATCGAAGAAAGCCAAACCACGACTGCCGCCGTCGGTCAACCTCCGAAAGCGGCACCTGAATGGAAGCCGATTACTGCAAAGCAACGCCGCGTACTCGGAACGTTGATGGAAAAGTCCAAAACGACGCCAGATGCCTATCCGATGACTTTTGCTGGCCTTTGCACAGGTTGCAATCAAAAATCAAACCGCGCTCCGATCTCAAACTATAGCAGCGAACAAATCGAAACGATCGTCGATGAGCTTCGCGCAATCGGGGCTTTAACCATCGTCCAAGGACTTGGACGGAATACCAAAGTAAGGCACTATGCTTACAACTGGTTGGCGATCAGCAAGGTCGAGGCAGCCGTCATGACAGAACTACTGCTTCGAGGTGAGCAGACCCTGGGCGAACTACGAACGAGAGCAGCACGTATGGAGCCCATTAATGACTTGCAACACGTGACCGAATTGTTTTGCGAACTGAAGCGACGCAATCTTGTTGTCGAATTGAGCCCGCCCGGGAGAGGGCAGATTGTGTCCCACAATCTCTATCCTGAATGGGAGCTTGAGCAAGTTCGCAAGTCAGTAGCTGCCAGCATGTCTGCGATTGGAGATGCTGAAGAACCGACCAGTTCTCCGAGTCGCCAGTTTGCAACGAGCTCAGTCGCAGGCACGGAATCGAGTTCTCGCATCAAAGGTATGGAAACGGAAATCGAACAACTCAAGGATTCCATCGATGATTTGCAAACACGGCTCAGCCGACTTGAAAAAGACCTCGGGGTCATTTGACGTTTTTGCTCGCGCATCGCAATCCAGGGCAAGGCCTATCGACTGATTCGCATCGCGATCCATTCCTTGAAGATCATTTGCAAATTCACAAGCCCGCTTGCCTCAGGCAAAAACTCATTGATGGTCAGAGGACCGTAGCCGGATCGATAATCTGCGGCAATCGGCGACGCGCGAACACCTGCTCTTTCAGCCAGTTTCATGGCCCGCGGCAAATGGAATGCACTCGTTAGTATTGCACAACGTTTGTCATGCCAATACTCAGGATGCTCTTTGAGCGAGGCCATTTCCGAAGAAGTGTTCTGCCCAGGTAACTCAGAAATGGAGTCTATGGGAACACCTAGTTCGATCCAAATTTGTTTGGTTTGCTGACTGGGATCGTCCTCCTGTTTAAACTTGCCAAAAAGACTTCCTGCCAATTGTAAATTGTCACCCGTCGTTACCAATTTCTTTGCTTTTCCAGCCAAATAGAGTCTCGCCGCATAGCCAACTCGATCGCCTGCCTTTTCGAACTGAGCACGACCGTCTGGGGTGGCGCTCGTTCCTCCCCCTAGAACAACGACGTAATCAAAAGGTTCGGCGGCCGAAGGAACACAGGTCTCAATCGATGACTCCCATGCCTTAATTAGAAACGATGAAAAAATCGACGAACTCAGAACCCACATCAGTCCGGTGCCACTTACCAACAACCAACCGGTTCTACGTTGGCCGCGTCCCAGCAACACGACTCCAATCGCTAACGCCGCCACAATTGCTAAAAACAAGGGTTGAATCATGTTTGTCAGCATTTTCTCTGCCGAACTCCTGCCACTGAGAAAAACGGTCGCGATTAATGGCAAAAAGACGGCTGCAAACAGGACACAGGTGGTCGGCTTAAGCCAACTGCGATTCAAGTCACCTTGTGGAATAGACATGTGTTTATGTGAGTTTCACTTTTCTGGCAATCGAATAAAGCCCTGCCAATCCGGTGGGGCAGAGCGTCCATGCTGTGCAATAAAAACAGTTAAAAAATCTTTGACTCGATCTTCCGCAGGAACTTGATGGAGAATTCGAAACGCTTCCCCCCAGTTTCCATCTTGCAAGCCGTCAAGGGCTTTTTCGTAAGCAAGGATGTGCGCATCGGTAAGTAATACGTCCGGCCCCTCAGGCGGCAACAATTCGCTGACCATGAGTGGCGTGGTCATGCCGACAGGCAGCACGCGCGCAACTCTTCGTGTTCTAGCGATCGTAGGAGAAACCTCTTTTCGAACCCGGTTCGCAGTCGCTTCGTCCATTAAGATTGGTGCACGCAGTTGTTTTGTCATGCTCTCCAATCGAGATGCCAAATTCACGACTGGTCCAAACACGGTCACCTTGACTTGATCTACTGTGCCAATGCGTCCCGCCACTGCTCGACCAGTAGCGATTCCTAGTCCCGCTCGGAAGCCGGTCAACGCATGCTTTTCAATCGCGGCTGCAGTCTCGAATTCAGCGCGAATGGCGAGCGCGGCTTGAGCCGCTTGTAGAACAGAGCTCTGCTGCTCCAATGGCCAGCCCCAAAAACCCATCGCAGCGTCGCCATGGAAGTCTCCAACAACGCCATTGCGGTCGAGAATGTGGTGGGTCATCACTCCCAGTGCATCGCTCACGCGTCGCAGGAGCTCTAATAGTTTGTCACCGGATTCCTCGCTTTGCCTTGAAAATCCTCGCAAATCGCAAAACAGGACTGAAACATTGACCTCACGCGGAGCAAGCACTTCATCAGGGTCGCGAGTCGCCAATGCCTTTTGGACAACCGGAGCAAAGAACGGGCGCAGTGAATCTTGCCGACGTTGTAGTAGCCGGGTTTGACGTAGCGAACCGAGAGTTGTAGCCGTTAACTCTGCAAACTTGAGATCGTCTTGCAGGTCCATCGTAATGGCAGCGGTCGCATCGCGTGCGTTTTGTGGAACCAGATTACCAAAATCACCTGCTGCATAAATGGCCCAACCCGGGCATGCCTCACTATTGATCGGGGTGCAAAAAGCCCAATCCACGTTTTCGCTTTGCGTATACGGTTGACTAGCATCAATGCCGCGACTCCAAACGTGCAAGACACTTTCGCGAGTACTAATGGCTTGATGGATCAGTTGGGCCGAAGGCGAAAATTGGTGGCCGATTAAATTGCGAGAATCCCAGTGCAGCAGGCGAATGCCAAATTCATTGACCTCGCTTGAACTTCGCCCTTTCGCTACCCTATTTTCGGGTAGAATCACAGATGGCTCGCCACTGGCTTGATCGCCGACAATTGCCACAAAGCTAGCTTGCTGAATTCCCTGCATCAAAACGTTAACGACGCGAGCGCACAATTCTTCATCGCTAGTGCTACTAGAGATGATTTCAGGCACTCGGCTCAGAACCTCAATGCGGCGGTCTGCATCTCGATATCGGGCTTGTCGCAGTTGTGACGGGGCATAGGTATGTTCTGTAAGTGCTGGCATCTCGTCCGACTGCAACACCATCCGGACGCGTTGATCGACTAAGCTGAAGGTAGTTTGGCCAATAACAAAATGATCGCCAATCCCAATATCAAATTCATCTTGACGCAAGCCTTTGTGGAAGATCGGATTGCGAGCGTCAAGAAGCCTAAACACTTCCAACCGAGTACCGTTCCACAACAGCCGAACATGACTTCGCGAGATGCGATCGTCCCATGGGACCGCCCAACCGGCAGCCGTTCGGCCCAAGATAACTGGTTGTTGCAATGCCGGATCTTTCGGCAAGGGACGCCGCCAGCGGTCGGATGGGCTTGGCCCTTGAGCAATCAAATCCGGCATATGGCACAATTCGTAGTCGATGGATTCGGGAAGACACCTGTACTACTTTAGCCAGAGTTTTTCATGTCGGATAGCGTTGTGGAATTCGATCGCTCCCTAATTAGACGGGGAAGGCGAGACCCATTCGCTTGTGACAACAGCTTCCGTCGACGCTTTCGTTCGACGCCGTCGGCGGGGTTTGTTGGCTGCCCACTCTTTGGTCATGATTTCAAATACGTCTGGGCTCTCGTAGCGAACGATGTTCTTGCCCTCAGGAATGGGTCCGATGAGACCCTTGAAAATAGGCATTCCACGCAGATCGAGATCGGTGCTGCTGTCATCGATACCCACTTGAGAATGGGTTGTAAAGATTGACTCGGCACTGTGGAAATCGCGGGTCCGAAGTGCACCGTCCTGACCTCTTGTCACTACCCGAAAAACTTCTTTCTTCGTCATGCTCTACTCCGGTCAATCGCTATTGTGCTGGTCGTTCGGCTCCTTCCGTGAAATCAGGTTGTAGGGAATTGCGATCGATGATTACCGTTCGCACCCAAGCATCCTTGCCGAGGTTTCCCAACAAAGTAACTATTCGACCGTTGGCAGCTAAAAATTGCGAATCAATGCTAGCCCTAGACTTAACCGGCATCACGGTTGCAAAAGCCAAGCTCGGATCGACCGTTACGAATGTTCGACAGGACAATTCGCCGAAGCCGCCCGTAACCCGGAGTGCACTCAACGCATTTCGGCATTCACCCAGTTTCCGAACGACAAGTAGTGGAAAAGTGAAATGCCAACAAATCTGCATGAAGAAGAATGGACTCGATTGTGTTCGGGTGTGTCTTGCGACGGCAGGGAGTCAAGTTACCCAGTTTTGCCGCCGATACTCCTAAAATGTCTCAGTGTCTTCGATTCATTTGAATGAACACCGCCGAAGACATCGTCGATCAAGACGGTGTTCAATAGACAAAGTCTTCCGGAAATCTCTGACGAAAACGTATTGTTTAAACCACATCAGGAATTATTCAACCGCGATTGGTCGGAAGAGCGTTTGCCGAGGTTTGGTGTTGCAACCGCCGGTTCGGATTTGCCGATCGAGGGATGGTCTTTTTCGATTTTTTGCAAGAATTGAACTTGCCCTGTCCAGACGTGTCTCGTTACGGACTACATTGGATTGCATGCCCGAATTTGTCAGCACCTACTTTTAACATCAGAACATGACGACGCATCGCCCTAAAGCTGCCAATTTCCCATTCGAGTTGGCCAAAGCCGTCCAGTCTTTAGGAGTTCTTTTTTCTTCGGAAAACGATCCAAAAGTTGCCTACTACCGGCTTCTGAAACTTCTCTACATAGCTGACAGGGAATTCTTAAAGGATACAGGCAGGCCTATTGTTGGCGGTAGTGATGTTGCAATGAACAAAGGTCCACTGAATAGCCAGACTTACGACTTGATAAAAGGCGAGCACCCTGACTCCATCTTGTTCCTGCGACATTTCACGAAGGATGGCAGGCGGCTCCTTGTCATGCAAGAAGATCCCGGACGAGATGATTTGTCGCGAAGAGAGGTTCGAAAACTGATGGAGGTATCCGAAAGATATCGAGACCTGGACGATGATGAGATTGGAGATTTGACCCACGAATTCTTGGAGTATTCCCAAAACTATGAAGCGAATACTTCCAGGCCAATCAGTTTGCAAAGCAAGCTTGAAGCATTGAACATGACCAAGAGCAAGGAGGCCATCGAATCGGATATAGAAGCGATCATAGCTTGGAAGCAATTAATAGGGTCGGTCAGCTAAATGGAGATTGGCGATGTTTATCTCCCAAGAAACAAGGCAATTGACGACCATCCACGAATCGTGATCTCAGATCCAGAATTGAATTCAGACCAGGTCGTTTTGGTGAACTTTACTGGCTTCGAGGGAGAGTACCGGGACCATTCGTGCGTGTTGGAAGTTGGCGAACACAAATGGCTAAAAAAGAAAACCTGCATATCGTACAAGGACGCGTCCGTTGTTAAGCAGGCGGACATTGACAAACTACTTAAAAATGGTGGTCTAATGTTGCTTGACCCCGTCAGTGATGAAGTGCTTGGGAAGATATTGTCTGGAGCTGAAGCGTCCGATGATCTTCCAAATAAGTGTCGCCGCGTCCTCTCGGACCAGTCGCTGATTTCTTAACAAGTCATTCGACCAAACACTAGAGGCCGTCCGGTGTTTTCCCTCTGAGGCCCAGCACGACTGTTCGTATATTCTCTACTGGAATCGACGGAGGCGGAGCGAGCTTTAGTATTTGCAAAAAAAGAACGTCCAAATGCACTGACCACTTGTCATTTCCATTTGGTTGCGGCGACGAAGATAGATCGCAGACGCTTCCGAGTATAGAGCCTTCAACCACGCCCTTTACCTGTGCCGCCGCCTACGCGGCTCTCTGCAGATCCGGTGTGCACGATCTGCGGGTTGTCACCCGCAGCTATTCACTGCCGCAGCTATTCACTGCCGCAGCTATCGCTGCTGAAAACACACGAGACATTGGTCCCATCCGTCGGTAGATTTCAGTCTGCCGATCGCCTAATCAAAGTACGACCAACACGGCGGCCAGGAAGACGGGAACAAAAAATCCGATCATGACTTTGCAAAACAGCGCACCTATCACGACGATGATGGCGAGCAGTACGGCAAAAGAAATATATCGAGCCATCGAGGCAGTTTTTCGGTAAAAGGCGTCAATAGGAGGAGAACAACCCTCGGAGTGACCTGGACAAACAATCGATCTGTGCCAGGATCTCCACCGTGATTTTTATCGTAAAACAATAACAGACTCTACCTTGGTAGTTTTCTTGCCTTCATCCATCCAAATGAGCACATGATGCAGTCCTCCGAGAAAGTGGCCACAAGAGAAAACAATTCTGGGCCCACCGTCAAACCAAGGAAAGAATTGAATTGGCTCACGCGATCCAAGCCCGCCGTGAATTGGGCTATTGCGTTTTTAGTGTTCGTGTTCCTGGTATTGACAATCCGCAAAGCGTATTCGGACGTTCTAGAACATCGCGAATACCTCGACCTTTCCGCGATGGACTGGCGATGGCTATTCGCCGGTGTACTTGTGTACATGGTTGGAATGATTCCAGCCGCGGCAGCTTGGTTACAAACCCTGCGAGCATTCGGGCAGACAGTACCGTTTTGGGTGGGTTTGCACGCCTACTTCATCGGACACCTCGGAAAGTATGTTCCAGGCAAAGCCATGGTGATCGTACTACGGGTAGGAAGACTGGCTCCGCTCGGAATTGAAATCAAACCGACGATAGTTAGCATTTTTGTAGAGACGTTGACTAGTATTGCAGTCGGCGCGATTGTAGGCAGCATTTTCATTTTCTTGGCACCTGAATTCCCACCACGATGGCTGGTGATTGGTGCGACGATTTGCATCCCGTGTTCGTTTGTTTTGCTATTGCCACATACTTTTCGAGCGTTTTTAGCCATTTTAGCAAAGAGCAAAATAGGTCGCATGCCTCGTTCGGTCAGTGAAGCGTTCACGTGGCGGATGATGATCCGGACCTGTACATGGATGGCGCTGGGTTGGTTGCTGCATGGGACCGCAGGCTGGCTAGTGCTTTCGGGAATTCAGTCGACGCCTGGCCTCTGGACCTTTCAAGCGTGGGCGGCTTGTGTATCTGCGGTGTCTCTCGGTGCAGTAGTTGGTTTTGCTTCGATGCTGCCAGGCGGTGCCGTGGTACGAGAGCTCGTGATCACTTGGTTACTCAGCAGCATCGTTCCTCAACCGATCGCGCTCTTTGCGGCCATCGCATTTCGAATCGCAAACTTGATCGCGGAATTTTTGGTGGTCGGCGCAATTTCATTGGTAAAAGGAAAAACACCAACGAGATAGGCACGATCATCGCTATGGTTCTGGACGTGTCACACGGGACCGCAAGCCCACCACAACTAGGATTCCAAACACGCTCGCAGGCGAGGCAAAAGTGGTGTATCCGGTTGGGATGGACCGTTCAACTTGAATACGGACATGGCAAGATATTTTGGACGCATTGTAGGAGACAAGTTAAAGCAATCCTCCATGATGGCCGAACTGAATTTGTAGTCATGCGAATCCGTGCCCTTTAAGAAAACCATCTGCCGGGCGCGATCTATGAAATCACGCGCCCTGTTCGGCTCGCGTTCGAGGAGTCCCAACAGATTGCGAGCGGATTGGTCGTTGTCCTTAGCAATCGATTGTAAAACTTGAGCCAGGGCGACCGCCTTATCTTCGGGCGGCGAAGTGGCCATGAAGTCTCCTACTTTATCAGGTCGGTGTTTGCCTGATTTCACACGTTGACAGAACATTCCCAGGTAAGACGCATTTTGCAAGAGCAACTGTAATCTTAGGTCGAGCGATGCAACTCTTCGATACGTATATGCTAATGCGTTGGTCGTGGTCACAGCATGCAATGCAACGATTCCAGGCTGTCGCATGAGCAACTCGCTGGAACTCACAAACAGAGCGTCCCAAATCGATTGTGGACTGACGCCGGACTGTAGCATTTCGGCGACCAAGCTGGCCGCGTCTTCCGAGGTCGTGTTGTGAAACGACTCGATCAATTTCGCTGTGGCTTGCGGGTCAGCTTTTCCATATAGCCAGTCCTTTCGCATTTTTGAAATTCGGAGCTGATTCTTTTTTATGGCCCGATCCGGTTCCAAATCGCTTTGGCTTGGATTGGGCTCGTTACTTCGACAGAGAAGAGCGAATGTCAAGCTGCGCATGACGGGCTCGGCATGTTCCCAGCTAATGGCTCCTAAGGTCCGAAATGCGTTGGCCACATAGATGGCCTTGTGCCCGATATCGCGAAGGTCACGGGATCCGTAATGGGCCATCGTTTCAAAGAGTTCGGATTCCGAAGCGGTGCGTGACCAAGCGGCAATGGCAGCATCTGCGGCTTCTTCATCCCAGTTATCCATTGCTTGTCTAAAAGACCGTTCAGCCACATGGGATTCCGGCAGTCGGCTGTCGGAGACAGCAGGCATAGTCCAATCGCCTTCTGTCACGTCGCGTTGCTGGCTCGCTTTGAAAGTGTCGGCAGCCCAAAAAAGTGGCAGCCATCGTTCCCGATCCGAGGAGGCAAGACTCGCGAGTCGCGCAGAGTTGACAACGAGTACCGCATGAAATTTAAAGCCAACGTTTGGACGTGGCTGAACATTCCGTATCCCTGCAAGGAACAGTGCGCTCAAAAACTGCTGGTAACCAAGCTGGCCGCCTCGAATCTCCTGAGCAAGTTTTTCGAGCACATTGTCCCGATCCGAGTCTTCGATCAAGCGAACCCATGGCTCAATGTCAGCAGAGAATACGACTTTCTCAGAAGCTACCAACGCATTAGAACTTGGAATTGGGGGTAGCGCTTCAAGCCATTTCCCTGCGCCAGCTACGCAAACGGTCGAAAGAGCAGAGGATCCAATAATAAAACGGCGTCGATGAAAGCTTTCGTTCATATTGAAAGTCCTAGAAACAAGAGAGGTTTGTAAAGTAACTGCAAATGAACTTGCCGAGCAAAACATAAGCATAACATCTTTATGGATACAATATTCCAATGTCTTAATCCCCCGAAGATGAGTCAATTCCGACAGAATCCGAACGGAACGCTTATGTGAACAAGAAAATCGAGTGTTGCCGTGTCTAAGGCATTGCGGTCAGATAGAATCCATGTAGTGTCGGAGAACCAACGAAACTTCCGCTTTTATATTCGAATCCGCATAAATGCTTCGCTTATTTCGTTATTTATGGATCGCCTTTTGGGGACTTTTCTCCGCTGGTGTTGCGTTCGCGGATGGGACGAATTTGGAAAGCGCAAGTCATGCCCTGCAAATCCGAGACAGCTTGCAACGGCAATACCAAACGCTTTGGGATGGCATGTCCGCTGACGCAAAGGCCGGTTACCGCCATTTAGTTGATAATGTTTACTTGCCCGCCGATTTCGATGAGGAAGTTCTTCAAAAACTGGATGCAATCGAATACGCATGGAATCTCTCGGATGTACAACTTGAATCTAAGTCGCGAGCAAATACGTGGACCGCCTACGGGCTAGCCCCGCGTCCCGATGATCCGACCAAGCCGCTTCAATACGTCGTGACGGACGATAAGCAGTATGTCATGAACTGCTTCGCTTGCCACGGCGGCAATCTTTTCGGTGCGACTTACCCGGGGGCTCCAAATACTACGTATGCCCTGGAGTCGCTGACCGAGCGAGTCCGAAAAATAAAGTTGTCGACAGGAAAGTCACTCGGGCATATGGACATCGGCTCGGTATTCATGCCGCTTGGAAAGACTGTGGGCTCCAGCAACGCTGTCATGTTCGGTGTGGCTCTAATGAACTTTCGAGATAGAGACCTCAACGTCCAGGTCGATCGCACACCTGCCAAGATGGTGCACCATGACATGGATACGCCACCCTGGTGGCACTTCCACCGCAAGCATCACGTCTACATCGATGGATTTGCGGAAAAAGGGCATAGAGGACTTATGCAGTTCATGCTCGTCCGACAAAACGGCCCTGAGCAATTTAAGAGTTGGGAAAAGGATTTTAGCCAAGTCTATGAATTCATCTCCGAATTGCGTCCCCCGAAATATCCGTTGCCATTGGACAAAGCCATGTCACAACGAGGCGAACAAGTGTTTTCAAATAACTGTGCCTCTTGCCACGGTTCGTATGGAGAGAATTCGAAGTACCCAGAACTACGTATCCCCATCGATGATATCGGTACAGATCGCGTACGATTGGACGCATTGAGTCCTCAACATAGAGAAAACTATGGCAGGAGCTGGTTTGCAAATCTTGGTGGCCAGGATACGATCGCTGTCGTTGATGGTTATGTGGCACCACCACTTGATGGTGTATGGGCTTCTGCTCCCTATTTGCACAATGGCAGCGTTCCGACGCTTTGGCATATGTTGCATCCTGAGGAACGTCCAGCATTATGGCGACGAATCGAGCTGGGATTGGATACCCAAAAAATGGGTCTGCGGGTGGATTGGATCGACGAAATTCCCAGACGACTGAAACCTGCGGAGCGACGTTGGTACTTTGACACAACTCAGCCTGGGAAATCCGCTACCGGACACGACTATCCCAATGGCTTATCCGAGATCGAAAAAATAGATTTGCTCGAGTATCTAAAGTCGCTATAGCACGACGTCTAGGCTAGAATAATGCTAGTTGAGTCCTTTGTGCCGCTGAATACGTTGACGCATCCCCATGTCCAGTTCTGTCGAATCCACTTTTGAAAGCAAGCCTGAGCCAAACCCCAGGGCTGAGTTCGCACGGCTGGACTCTGAGAAAACAATTATTCGGCAGGACGTGCTTTTGGATGCTCCCAGCCTAGCTCCAGGCCAAGATAAGTCATTTTCGTCATTGGGGTTTCGGCAAACCGCTTCGCAGTTGCTCGGTCAACAACTCGATCATTTCTTGATCGAGTCCTTGGTAGGCACTGGCGGAATGGGAGCTGTCTTCCGTGGTCGCGACTTGAAATTAGATCGTGAGGTTGCGATCAAGGTCGTACCGAACGCTGACCGTGACGACGAAGCGATGAGACGATTTCGAGTCGAAGCGCAAAGCGCCGCCAAATTAGACCATCCCAACATCGCAAGAGTCTACTATGTCGGTGAGACGCAGTACTGGAGCTATATCGTATTCGAGTTTGTGGAAGGTACCAATCTTCGCGAACTAGTACTTAAAAAAGGGTTGTTGTCGATCGATGATGCGGTTTGCTTGACGCGCCAAGTGGCCGAAGCGTTGCAACATGCCTTTGAGAGAAAAGTGGTCCATCGCGATATCAAACCTTCGAACATTTTGGTGACACAACTCGGCCAGGCCAAACTGGTAGACATGGGCTTGGCCCGCACCACCGAATACGACAAGTCAACAAACGATCTTACGGCCAGCGGTGTTACGCTCGGAACTTTTGATTATATATCGCCTGAGCAAGCGCACGACCCACGAAAAGCGGATGTTCGTAGCGACATTTACTCGCTCGGTTGTACTCTTTATTTTTTGCTGACCGGACAGCCACCCTTTCCGGAGGGAACCGCTCTTCAAAAACTTCTGATGCACGGCACCAAGATGCCCGACGATCCAAGGCTTTTCCGAGCAGATATTAGCGATTCGATGATTGCGATCCTGCGCAAGATGATGGCCAAGAAACCAGTGGATCGGTACCAAGAGCCCACTGATTTGATTCATGACCTGCGAACGCTTGCGGAAATAGAAGGGTTGGCGTGGGCGAGCTCGTCCGATAATGCTGTCAACCTCCCAGCCGCAGCGCAGCGTACTTGGCTAGAAGCCACACTCCCTCTCCTCATTTCGCTCACTGCCATCTTCGGAACCACTCTTTGGTTGCATAGCAGCAGCTACTTGAGTGCGACGTTTCCTATTCCTCGCCCACTGATGGACTTCCCTCAAATTGCAACGCACTCATCCGAAGCAGGTTCGGACACAGACGATAGCGGTAGGGCTGACATATTGGGAAAACACGAAAGGCCATCCGAGCCATCCAAGAAAAATCCTATAGCCAGTGAAGCTGTGCCGCCAATAACTGTAAATTCTTCCTTAAAGATTGCGAAAACGCCTTCGGAAGAGACTGTGGATCTCGAAACGCTAATCGTCGATCCCGATGCTGCAAGTGATAGAGACAAAGATTCGTTGATCGTTCGATCGCTTGAGCAAGCAATTGAACTCGCCAGCAACCAGCCCAAAATAAATCGGATCGTTATTAAGTCACCCTTCATTTCGACATCGCTGGCGAGTTTGAAGTCGACAATCTCTGTCAATTCAAATCTAACCATTCAAAGCGATCGTGGACAGCGATGTCAATGGAATATTGATGGATTTGAGTCGCCATCCGATCCTGTTTCCTCACTTGCGTGGTTTGAGTGCTTTGGCAACCAACTCATTCTACAAGATCTCGATGTAATTTGGCGCGCAAGCTCAATGTCTCGGCGTCGCTCGCTTTTTTCGATACGATCCAATGGTCTGCTCCAATTTAATAATTGCTCCATCACAGTTCAGCATGATCCGAATTCATACAGCTCCACTTCAGGAGACGCCTCAATCGCATTGAACTCCTCGATCGCTTTGAACTCCTCGATCGCATTGAACAGGGCGGCATTGCCATCGATCATTGTGATTGACTCTGGATTGCAAGATAGCTTTGGAGACCCATTATCGAGCAATGTTGCGAGACTTCCTGCGAGCGTTAGTGGCCACCAAATGTCGGTACGAGGGCAATGCGATTGGTTACGAATGCCAATTCCCATTCGTACGGAAGTGCAAATCGAAAACAGTTGGCTGGCAATTTCGGGTTCGATGTTCGAATTGAATGGTAGCCGAAACGCTGTGCGAACGGGCGTGCCGTTGAGAATCGATTTTCGAAGCGTGACCGCTTATACTCAGCGTGCGTGGATGCGATCCAACCTGAGCAACTCGCAACCCTTTCCCATTCCGTTTGTCCGCACTGCCAGAGAGAGTATTTTTTCTGGAAGCAAATCCTATATTGAATGGAATGCATCCGAATGCGATGACTGGGAGATTTGGGAACAGAGCGACGAAGGCAAGGAATTATCGCGATGGATTGATCTGCGAGGTACCGACAACGTGTACGACGCATTGACGCTTTCGGACTATTTGACAGTTACATTGAGCAATGGCAGCTTGGAGCAAATTGGGCTTGGGACGGATGCAAAATTGGTGAGTGAAGAACGAGGCCTAGAGACGATGGCTTCATGGAAAAAGCGCCCGATATTGGAACCAAGTCGCATCCACGAAACAACTTTCGAGGTTTTGGAGTGGAATCGCAGCTCATTCCATCCCGGCTTTCAGTCGCAATGAGCTTTTCTTTGCTGCTTACTTTGTTTCCGATTTACTGGGGACCAGTTTGCTGGCAACCATTTTTTCGGCTTCTTTCGTTGCCTTAGCCATGACATCGGCAATTTTTACTGGCGAGCCACCTTGTCGTTTCGATTCGTCCGCTGCCTCCATGAACGCGAACAATTCGATCGTTTCTTCAGGTGCAATCGGCACTTCTCCTCCGGCGAAAAACTTGGTTATTTCATCGACCAAAGGCGCGTACCCTTCATACTTGCCCCCGACCTCGACTTTCGATTCGCCGAAGACGACCAAGCCGTACTCTTTAGCTCCCTCGCGTAGGCCTCGAAACTCCCCGATCCTTCCCGTATCCCAAATACCCACCGCAGAGTCGGTGCCAGGGGTCGTGATTCGCGTGACTTGCGTGCATCCAGTACCCATGGCCGTATAGAGAGTTTCGCAACCATGCACGCCGTACCAATACAAATCAGGATGGGTCACTTCTAACGAACATGGGCTCCACGCGATTGCCCCACGGATTTGGCCCTTCAGTTTTGGATCCGCTCGGTATTTCCAAATACTGGGACTGAACCTAAGGGATGAACTGCTGAACCATTTGACTCTATGAACCTCCGCCAACTTTTGAATGGCGATGGCATCGACGAGTGAGCCAGCGAGAGGTTTGTCGATGTAGAGCGGTTTGCCGGCACGCAAGACCGGTATTGCTTGTTCGAGATGTCTGCGGCCGTCGAGACTCGAGATGATGACCGCATCGACTTGGGCAACCAATGCATCGATTGAATCGACCATTTTCACGCCAAGTGCTTCAAGGTCTTTGGTGTACTGTGGTACACGTGTATAGCTACTTTCGATGTCGGGGCTGCCGCCCGGAAACGCGACGACCACTTGCTGTTTGGCAAGCAGTCCCGTCGCCTCTGGATTGTTCCAGAGTTTTGCAAAAGCGGGGGCGTGGGACGTATCCAAGCCAATCATGCCGATCCGTAGCAACTTTTCTTGAGCAGGGGATGGAGTAGTCGCTGCAATTGCGAATGAACATATCGCAACAGGAAAAAAAAGCGATTTCAAAATTGCTTTGGTAAACGGTGATCTTGTAGTCATATTAGTAACCGTGCGTTGGGGGAGGGTGGAATGGAGATGTACGATTAATGCATATCATACTCAAGACTAGGCAAGGAAAATGCAGAGTCGTTGCATGCGACCAAGCTTATTTTTATTTCGTCCCGGTATAGCCTGGGCTACCACCTTCGGCGGCGAAGAATTCTGCCCAGATTGGCATGTGGGTGCTGATTTGAAACGCTTGATCGATCGACAAATTCAATTGCCTCAAAAAATCAACCACCCCTGCGCGGCCCGTAAATTCGTCGGTTGCACGGGCAGGGAATACAATGTTGTCGAGCATGGCTTCGCCGGTGACCGTTGTCGGTATTCCCTCGAGTGCCAAGAGCATGCCGATATTTTGAAGCGATCTCATTTCGTTATCGGAATAGCCAAAGTTGCCTAGCAGGATAATGTCGTCCTCGGATCTGCCGTCTTGCCGAACGCTTCTAATGAGGTCTGGAAGCAGTTTCAGTTCCTTGCCGTTCGTTAAAGGATCAAGCCGCAGGTTTACCAGGGTGAACGTAAACGCTTTGTCGATCGGAACTTTTTTGCAACGAAACCAGGCGACCAGTGGATCGAATTCGATCAACGCTTGTGGGTCATCGATCGTATAGAGTTGCGGTCGGTCCGTTTCAATCCGATCGGTATCGAAGAGAAATGCGAACTGCTGTTGGTTGGATTCGGAGCCGACGCGCGGGCCGATGCAGTAGTCATAGCGTCGATCGCTTTGATTGACCTTGTCGAGCAATTCAGGCACTATGTTTTGCTGCTTGGATTGAATATGCTGCAATGCGATTACGTCAAACTGCCGGATCATACGAACGATTGTTTCGACGACAGCTTCCTTTTTGAGTTTGGATTCTCCGAAGGCTTCGAGGCTAAAAGAGGCGATGCGGACCGTGGGCATTGGATTTGGTCCATTGGGTCGCGTCGCTTGGATATTGCTCGAAACTGTTGGCCAAGCTGGCGACGCAGTCGAGGGCGACCCTGCATTGGAAGATGCCCCATCTGCGGCGAGAGTCCGTGATGGATTGGCTGTTTCGGCGCGCGCGCCCGGCGTGTCACTGGAAAGCGCAGCAAGCTTCGATTGCAGTTGTTGCCAAACTGCGACCGTGGAATCGTAAAAGGCGATTGCGAATCCTCCTAGGATACCCGCTATCACCACGTGATGTTTTTTGAGTGACAACATGATTGAAGTTATCGGCAAATGGTCGCTCGATGCTAAATGTTTAACCGATCGAAGCGAAAGCGGAGATCGCGGACGGCAGGGAAATGGTCGCCTAGCCAGTCCGCCGCTGCGCGGGTTAAACTGGAAACGAAAAAACCCTCGCTGATTTTGCCAGCGAAGGTTTATTTCGTTTCGGAATAAAGGATTTTTGGTGGTTTAGACCAATTCCTTCTTAGCCCCGATCAGCGTTCGAAGTCTTTCGGCCAAAAGACGTGCGTCAAATGGCTTCTTGAAAGTCTCGTTGATACTCGAGCGATCGAAGCTCATTGTATTGCCGTCATCTGGTAGCAATGCAATAAGAATGATCTCGGTAAAATCCGCGTTCTTGCGTAGGTTTTGGCAGATTTGCAATGCTTCTAATTTGCCGATTGAGAAGTCGACAATCATGCAATCTGGGTGGAAACTTTCCGCTTGGATACCAGCCTCGAAACCGCTTGCCGCGACCGAAACTTTAAAGCTTCGTTCTTGCGGTAGTTCGCGTTTCAAGTTCTCGATCAAGACCTGATCTTGTGCAACGATCAAAACTTTGGCCATGGCCTCATCTTCCAAGTCCCCAAGTGGCATTCCATGCTCTTTGAGAAACCTGATT